>JAITDS010000062.1 GCA_031282435.1 Spirochaetaceae bacterium | reverse complement strand
TTATTTGGCGGTCCGTTTCCTGAAACATCGCCCATACTTTTTCAAAAGTGAGTCCCATCTGGGGTTCGCGTATATTTTCTGTAACCATAGTTTAACCATAGTACAATTTTGCCGGAATGGCAATTAGACCCTAGCCGCAGCTTATGAATGTGTCTTTAATGGTAAAGGCAGGGCAGGCTCGTCCGGTGGCGGCAAAAACCTCAACAGACGGCAGTGAGCGGCATTTTATGTCAAACTGCTCGCAGGCGCGTGGAAAAGCCGCGTCCCAACTTACTTTGAAAAACTTGCATTTTAAACAGTTTGGAGTGTTTGCGTTAAGCGCCATATAAAATCATCTTAATGAACCACCTCGTGGCAAGCGCGCAAACGAGTTTGCGGCTAGGTATCTTGTTGGCGTTGAAATTATTTACGTGGTTCGATCGGGTAAGGAAATTATTTAACTGTAAAGGTTTGCGGCGCAAACCCGTCTAATACCATTTTTTATTTGGCGTTGCCAACTCGAACCGCCCTAAAGGGCGGAGTATTAGACCCCACTGCGAATAAATTTGAGATGGGGGGGTAGGTCCGGTATTTAAGGACAAAAGCGCTTTAGGATGCGCCCAAACCTCATGCCGTCCGCAAAAGGGTATTTTGATACAACATCCGTACCTGTGTCTGTCATATTGTATTATATTGCCGGCGCGGGTCATTTGTCAGCCGGAAACGATTTCGATATAAAAACATCTTCATTTTCTCTTTTTAGTTTTGCGCGTAGCGCAAAACTAAAAAGGTTAATGCGCAATGCGATTGTAGGGGTTGCGAAGCAAGACGCGGCGCCCCTTAGGGGCGAAGCGGCCAAAGCCCCGAAAAGCGCGGTTTTCGCCTGCCGCAGGCGCGCCTGCGGCGGGTGAAAATGCGCCCGAATTTTAATGAACGGCTTCAATTGCATCCATCGAATGCATCTCTCGAAATTCGCTACAACAAAAGTTGACAGATATATATTGACGCACTATCATTTTTATTTGGAGGATCTACTATGAAGAAATTAGCGATTAAAGATCAGGATGCCTGCATGGCTTGTCTAACTTGTGAAATTGCCTGCGCTCAGGCGTTTTACAAGAGCGAGGACACCACAACCCAAAACCTTTCCTGTATACAGGTAACAAGCAAACAGGATAAAATAAAACTTCTTGTATGCGTACAGTGTGGTAAATGCGCGAAAAGCTGCGAAGCTCACGCGATAACCAAGAATGCGAAGGGTGTTTACACTCTGGACAAGAAACTTTGTGTGGACTGCGGAAAATGTATTGAAGTCTGTCCTTTCAATGTGATTGTCAAAGCAAAAGAGCGCAAGTCGCCCAGCAAGTGTATAGCCTGCGGGATATGCGCCAAAAACTGTCCAATGGATGTTTTGTATGTAAAGGAAGAGGCGGAGAAGGCGGCGGGCTGATTTCAGCGAAAACACAAGCTCTGTCCGTAAAAGCAAGCTGTTTTGCGTTTTACGGACAGGCGCTTAAACAAAACTTATTTCAAACTTGTTTAAAAGCGGTGAACGTACCGGGCAAGTTCAATGGCAGGTGGCAGGAAACCGGTTGGATATTATTCGTTGGGATGATTTAATTAAAAATAAAGCGTGGAAAGAAGAAAGCGCGGTAACAATAGGTGTTTTTGACGGAGTACATCGCGGACACAGGGCGCTTATGGAGTTGGTTACTTCCAGTCCTTATAAAAGCGTCGCGGTAAGTTTTAGCGTCAGCCCGCGGCAGTTCTTCCACAAGGACTCGTATTCCGGAGACATTATCAGTTTGGAAAGAAAGCTGGAGTTGTTTGCCGAAGCGGGACTCGATGTATGCGTACTAATTGACTTTTCAGATGATTTTAGTAAAATAACAGGCAGGGCGTTTATTGAAAGGCTTGCCCGCGCTGTCAATATGCGTTATATAGTCGTTGGCGCGGATTTTCACTGCGGTTACCGTAACGACACGGACGCGGCGGCAATAAGGCGTTTTGCCGAAGAATCGGGTATCAGCGCCGGTATCGTTCCTCCCGTCATGGAGGGCGGCCTTCCGGTTAGTTCAAGCAGAATCCGTCACGCGCTTGCTTCCGGTGAATATCAGTTGGCGGCCTCTCTTTTGGGGCGCGGTGTGGACAGCCTCTGAAAAATTGTTTTTTGACACGGTATAATGAGTATCGGGGCATAGGCGGGCATGGTCATAAGCGGCGTAACGGATGTAAAGGGCGCAAAAGAGCGCGGATTTAAATAATTTAAGGATTTAACCATTAACGTTTCGTTAACGCTAATGTTTTGTTAGCGCTAACACTTCGTTAATGTCATATTTAATGTTGGCGGCGTTTTGCCGTCTATTTAGGGGTAAAAAATGTCATTGGACAAAGAAACTGTAACAACCATCGTAAACAAGTTCGGTAAAAACGAGAAAGATACCGGCGCGACGGAAGTTCAAATTGCGTTGTTGACTGAGCGTATAAATCAGCTCACGTTGCACTGCAAGCAATTCAAAAAGGATAAATCCAGTCAGCGCGGCTTGTTAATCCTTGTCGGAAAGCGCCGCCGGGTTTTGAAGTACATTCAACGGGTAAATCTTGAAGGGTACCGGGCGCTCATTAAAGAACTCAAATTAAGGAAATAATGGTATATAGATTAACAAGAACTATAGCCGGTAAGGAAATTACGCTGGAGACCGGCAGGATTGCAAGACAGGCGGCGGGGGCGGTTTTCGCCCAATGCGAAGGTTCCGCCGTGATAGCGACAGTTTGTACGTCGCAGGATTCGGTGGAGGGAATGGATTATGTTCCCCTCACTTTGGAGTATAACGAAAAGTATTATGCCGCCGGGAAAATTCCGGGCGGTTTTATAAAACGTGAAAGCAGGCCAAAAGATAAAGAGATTTTGGTTTCCCGCCTGATTGACCGTCCTATGCGTCCGCTTTTTGATAAGAGCTTTGGCAGAGAGATTCAGGTTGTACCTACGACTATTTCTACAGACATGGTAAACCCTCCCGACATACTGGCAATAGTCGCATCTTCCGCGGCGGTCCATATATCGGATATACCTTTCAACGGCCCCATAGCGGGCGTTAGAGTTTGTCAGGTGGACGGCGAGTTTGTCGTAAATCCGACTTACGAGCAGATTGAAAAATCTACGCTTGAAATCGTTGTTGCCGGAAGCAGGGAAGGCATCACGATGGTGGAAGGCGGCGCCAAAGAAACGGATGAGGAAACCATGCTAAAGGCTATGGAGCTGGGACATTCCGTCATCATCGAATTGTGCGATATGCAGGAAGAACTGCGAAAAATTGCGGGTAAAGAAAAATTGCCCCTCTCTCCAAGCACTGTAACTCTGCAAAATGTCGAAGCCATACGTTCCGCCTCATACCCGCTTCTTGAAACGGCTTGTTTTGTCGAGGGTAAGGCCGGCAGGCACGAGGCGGTTCACAAAGTAAAAACGGATATTGCCGCCAAATACGCGGAACAGCTTGAGGATGAAGAGCAGAAAAAGTTGTTTGACGCGCTTTTTGAGGATATGCAGTATCAAATTCTGCGTTCTTATATTCTTGATAAAGGAAAAAGAGTTGACGGGCGCGGATGCGAAGATATTCGTCCCATCACTTGCGAAGTTGGAATTTTGCCTCGTGTTCATGGTTCGGCCTTGTTTACGCGCGGTGAAACTCAGGCTCTCGCGGTTACAACGCTTGGCACTGTGTTTGACGAGCAGGTTTTTGACGACATTGAAGGGGATAAGCGTGAGCATTTCCTGCTTCATTACAATTTTCCACCCTATTCGGTCGGCGAAGTTGGCCGTTTGAGTACCGGCAGGCGTGAAATAGGTCATGGTCATCTTGCGCGGCGCTCGCTTGAGCCTATGGTTCCGTCAAAAATTGAATTCCCGTACACTATCCGCGTGGTTTCGGAAATTATGGAATCTAATGGTTCTTCTTCTATGGCGTCCGTCTGCGGCGGTACGCTTTCTATGCTGCACGCCGGCGTTCCGATGAAAAAACCTGTCGCCGGTATAGCTATGGGTCTAATCACTGAAGGTTCTCGTTTTGCCGTACTGTCCGACATATTGGGCGACGAGGATCATCTTGGCGACATGGATTTTAAAGTCGCGGGTACTGAAGACGGTATTACCGGCTTTCAGATGGATATTAAAATCGCGGGCGTAAGCATCGAGATACTTAAAAAAGCGCTTGAACAGGCCAAACGCGGGCGGCTTCATATTCTTTCGATTATGAACTCGACCATTAACAAACCTGTCGAGACAATAAGCGAATACGCCCCAAAAATCGTTACGTTAAAAATTGAAGTTGATAAAATCGGGGCTTTGATAGGGCCGGGTGGTAAAAACGTCAAGGCGCTGAGTGAACAGTACAGTGTTACCATAAATACGGAAAATGACGGCATGGTTACGATATACGGCAAGAATGCCCGCGATGCTGAGGACGCTAAGGCGGCGGTTATGGGTATTGTCGCCGACCCGGAAACGGGCAAGGTTTACAACGGGAAGGTTATGCGTATCATGGAATTCGGCGCGTTTGTCGAAATTCTCCCCGGCAAGGAAGGTCTTGTCCATATATCGAGACTTTCACGCCAGCATATTTCTCAGGTTTCCGACGTGCTGACCGAGGGCCAGCAAATTCCGGTTAAGCTTCTTGAAATTGATAAAATGGGCAGGCTGAATCTTTCATACATTGACGCGATTGACCCGGACGGCGCTCCGCCGCCTTCCGAAAACAAGCCGTATCGTCAAGAGCGCCCCCGCTACGACCGTCCGCGCCGTGATGATCGTCCGCGATACAAGTAGTTTACGGAACTTTTTATAAACACCCCCGCCATCCGGCGGGGGTGTTTCGGCGCGAAAAAATCATAATTTTTCTAGTATAGGTTTTAGGTTTATAAGTGGAATTGGAACGATGCCCTTGGTGTTTGGGTGACAAAGAATATATGCGTTATCATGATGAAGAATGGGGAACGCCTCAACGGGACAGTGTTAAGCTGTTCGAAGCTCTTGTTCTTGACGGTATGCAGGCCGGTCTTTCTTGGGTTACTATTTTGCGGCGGCGTGATGATTACCGGAAAGCCTTTGATAACATGAATCCGGAAATTGTAGCGAATTATACTGAAAAAGATATAGAACGCCTAATGACAACCGACCGTATAATACGCAACAGGCTAAAAATTGAGGCTGCCATTAAAAACTCCCGCGCATACCTTGCTATGCGGGATCAGGGGCATGATTTTGCCGCGTGGCTTTGGGACTGGGTGGACGGCAAACCTATTGTCAATCACTATAAAACACAAAAAGAAATCCCTTCATCTACTCCGCTATCAGCGCAAATATCCAAAATATTAGTAAAGAGAGGTTTTTCTTTTACAGGGCCTACCATAGTTTACGCTTTTATGCAGGCTGCCGGTCTTGTAAACGACCATCTGGTAAGTTGTTTTAGACACGATATTGTATAAAAAGCCGGATCTTTTCCGGCAAAATATAAAAAGGAACTGAATTCATGATAGTAACTTGCGGCCCCCCCCCCCCCCCCCCACACCCAGGGTTTGAGAGTTTAGAAGGGGTTGGGTTTGTTGGGGGTGTGGGGGGGG
>JAITDS010000045.1 GCA_031282435.1 Spirochaetaceae bacterium | reverse complement strand
TATTTACGTGGTTCGTTCTGTAAGGAAATTATTTAACTGTAGGGTCTAATACCATTTTTTATTTGGCGTTGCCAACTCGAACCGCCCTAAAGGGCGGGGTATTAGACCCCACTGCGAATGAAAAAAAGCGCCGCTAATACACCACTGAAACCATGTAAAACTTTGAATTTTCACGAAATCGGAATCGCTGTTTTCATGTATTATTTTTTTCGTAGAAAAACCGTATCATCTTAATTAGGAGGGTGTTTCTTGTTAACGGCAGTAAATGTACATAAAACCTATAATAATGGCATCAATGCTGTACGAGGGGTGAGCATTGCGATTGAAAAGGGCGGGATGGTAGGGCTTTTGGGGGAATCCGGCTGCGGGAAATCAACGCTGGCCCGGTTGCTCTGCTGCCTCGAACAGTGCAGTAAGGGCGCGGTGGAACTTGACGGCAGAATATATAACGGACCTCGTCTACAATGCAAGGACGTTTTCTCGCGTAAAGAATTTCACCGGAAAGTACAGATTATTTTTCAGGATTCAAACGGTTCCCTAGATCCTCGGATGACCGTGGGGGAGGCCGTCGCGGAACCGCTGGGCAATTTCAGCCTTATCTATAGACGCGCTTCCCGAAAAGAAAAGCGCCGCCGTATTGGAGAATTCCTTGAAAGGGTTGGACTTGATGCGAAAAAAGCCCAACGCTATCCCCATGAACTATCGGGCGGGCAGCGGCAACGAGTCGTCATTGCTCGTGCTTTGGCGGCTGACCCTGCATATCTTATCTGCGACGAACCCGTATCCAGCCTTGATGCGGAAAGTCGGGACGGTATACTGGCGTTGCTTGGGGCGTTGAGGGAAGAGACCGGTATGGGCTGTCTCTTCATATCTCATGATCCTGACATTAGCTTGCGGATGTGCGGCGGTATTCACGACTGTGTTCCCCGTATATATCGGATGCAAGACGGTTGCGTTACGGAAACGCGGTGTCTATGATACTGGCCATTTCAGGATTAACGATTTGTTTCCCCGTTCCGGGCGGCATCATTGCGCCGGTGCGCGATTTTAACCTTGCTCTGAACCGGGGCGAAATACTGGGGCTTACGGGTCCGTCGGGGTGCGGGAAAACGGTATTCGCTACCAGTTTGCTGGGCATGGTTGAATCGCCGGGGTATATTCAAAGCGGGAGCATCCGCTATTTTTCCGGCAAAACAGAGGACGCGGGAAAAGAGAACCCGCCGGATTTAACCGCGTTAAGCGAAAATCAATGGAGGCATATCCGTGGCAAGGAGATTTCCATGATTTTTCAGAATCCGTTTCAGTCTTTCAACCACTCCCGAACCATAGGCGCGCAGTTTATAGAGGCTATAAAAGCCCACCGCCCCCACGTTTCCCGACAGGAGTGTAAGGAAATTACCCTGTCCATGCTTGACAGCGCTATGCTAAAAAAACCCTGCGAGATTATGAAAAGATATCCTTTTGAACTATCCGGCGGTATGTGCCAGCGGGTTATGATAGCCCTGTCTTTGGTTCACCACCCCGCGCTCCTCATCGCCGATGAGCCGACTACCGCTTTGGACAAGAAAAATGAGGAACAAATACTCCTTTTTTTTACACGGATTCGGGAAAACTATCATACCGGCATCATACTCATTTCCCATGACGAAAAAGTAATCGGCGCGGTCGCGGAAAGAAAAATCAGAATGAAACACGGCTGAATTACAGCCATTAACCGCAAAGCTCAATCAAATGAAAGCACAGATAAAACGGATGGATTTGCGAATTTTCACGGATTGAGCGAGATTATTGACTTTTCGTATGGTTTGATTTTGACGTGAGGCAACGCGCCTTTACAGCGAACAGGAGCCTTGGCTAACGGGGAATACGCTTAATTTTGATAATCAAAATTCGGGCGCATCGCCGCTACGCGGCGACCGGGCTATCCGCTCCAATTAAACAGGACGGCGTAAAACGCCGTCCTGTTTAATTCCGCTGCTATCCCTTGCGTGGCTCAACGCGCAAAGCGCGTTGAGCTTTCTGAGTTTGCGCGGAGCGCAAACTCAAAGTAGTAAAAATGAAAGCGGTTTGATTTTTCGAGGCTTGATTATAGGCAAAACCATATCAGAGAGGTCGCCCGGCAAACCACAAAGAAAGCTCTTTCTCGTTAGTCTTAGAGGTGAACTTATCGCTTGTTTGCCGCAAACCCCCGGACAACTCAATTGACACAAAGCCTCCGTTTGCGCTATACTATCTACCATGAATATTTGTTCACAAGCGCGGTTCTATACTACGCCCTGTGGGGCTTTTTTTGCCGCTGGCGGCGGCGCGTCCGGCGGTAGCGCCGCAAAGCGCATCCAAGACGCTTTTGGCCGCGTGAATATTGGCATAACATCCCCCCCCCCCCCCCGACGAACTTTAAGTGTTTCTAACACACTTTTAACTGATAATTCCTCATATTTCCCGGCAGTGGAGGCCGCATGAATGGCAAAATTCCTGCTGCCGCCGCTCTTATTCTTACTGCCTTTATCGTTGGCTTACTCGCAGGATATTTTTGGGGAAATCGAATCAATCGTATCCGGCATGGAGCGGAACTTGAATCTGTTAGAACTGAACAACAGCGAACTAATGACGAATATATCAAGCTTAGAGACAACTATACAAGAGAAAGAGAGCTTAATAACAGAATCCGAACAATTATTGCAGGCAGTACAGGACTCCTACAATCAAATGACAAATCAATATCTGGACTTAAAAGCCAGTTGTCTGAGCTTAGAGAAAAAATTCAAGAACTTAAAACTTTGTTTGATAGTGTCGGTTCCGGCGGCTCTGCTGACGGGCGCGGCGCTGACATGGCTGATAGCCAAATAGACGGCGGTCTATGAGGAATAAAAAATGGAAATAGGAAATTTACGATGAAGTTAAAAATAACAGTTGTTCCTTTGCTTTTTACATTGTCAGCATTCTTATCCTGCGCTACCGCCGGTGGCACACCGGATGCGCTTTCACTTGACGAAGCTATAAAACAGTCTACCGCTGAAGTCGCGGAAAACCTTCCAAAAGGCACGCGGGTGGCCATTGCGGGTTTCGATTTTTCAAATCAAAACCTTTCGGAATATGTAATGGACGAACTTTCCGGAATCTTTGCCGCGGACAGTAACGTGGAGCTTGCCGACCGCAGGAATCTGGATTTTGTGCGAAAGGAACTTAACTTTCAAGCGTCTGGAGAGGTTGACGAGGAAAGCGCCCAACTTATCGGTAAATTTCAGGGGGCCGAGTATGTAGTTACAGGCGGCCTTATAAATGTGGGCGGCGTGTACCGCTACCGCGTGAATCTGCTAAATGTGGAAAGCGACATACAGGAAAACTCCGTCAGCTTTAAAGTGCGGGACGACAGTAATTTTAACAAATTGCTTGCGGCGCTCGGAAAAGGTACGAAACCTAAACCCGCCGCAAGCTACGGCAATTACAGCGGAACCGGGATGCCTAAAAGCGCCGGAGCGTATCTTGACAGGGGAATAATATTTGCCATGCGCGGCGATTACGATATGGCCATAGAAGACTTTAGCGAAGCGATAAAGCTAAAGCCCGAATACCAGCCCGCATGGGTACTTCGTGGCAGGGCAAGGTTTGCCAGTGTATCTGATGTAACTGCTGTTGGAGAAAATTTTAGTGGAGTTGCCACTACAGTTCACGACCCCAAAATGGTTTCTGACGGCGAAAAGTCTGAATATGACAAAGTTATAGCCGACTTTACTCAAGCTATAAAACTTGTCCCGGACGACGCAACCGCCTATGCAGAGCGCGGCGATGCTTACATGAATAAAGGTGATTACGACCGCGCCATAGCGGACTATACGCATGCAATAAAACTCGACCCGAATGACGTGAATGCATATAACGGCCGCGGTTTGGCGTATCGCAGCAAAGGGGATTACAACCGCGCCATAGCAGACTATAATCGGGCGATAAAACTCAACCCGAATGACGCGGTGGCGTATAGCAACCGCGGCGGGGCGTATTACAGTAAAGATGACAACGACAGCGCCATAGCGGATTATACGCATGCAATAAAACTCGACCCGAATGGCGCGGTGACATATAACAACCGCGGTTTGGCGTATCGTAGCAAAGGGGATTACAACCGCGCCATAGCGGACTATACGCATGCAATAAAACTCGACCCGAATGTTGCGCTGGCGTATAGCAACCGCGGCTTGGCGTATTACGGCAAAGGGGACTACGACCGCGCCATAGCGGACTATAATCAGGCTATAAAGCTTGACCCGAATAATGCTGTCTTACAGGACTTACTCAAAATTGCTTCTAATAAACGCAATCCCGCTCCAATATATACTACCCCAACAGATCCAATATATCCCGCTACTCCAATATATAACGATAACGACACAAATGCTTTAGGGGGGATTGGTTGTAGCTTAGGTTATATAAACTCTTTTGATTTTGATAAACTTGGATTTAACGCGAGTATTGAAGCGTCAAACCCTGATAATTTTATTCCGTACAGCCTGATATTTGATATGTTTTTTGATAAAAATTTTCTAAATGGTGTTGAAGAGTTGCAGGGATATACCGGAGATATTGCTTGTATTATTGGAACTTCGATTGGATACCGTATATTTAGCTGGCTGTTGGCATACGCCGGTGCCGGTCTTGGCTTTTATGGGGAATATTCTATAGAAAATGATAATTCATCCAGTGATAGTACATCTACAGAACAACCAGACCACAAAAATAAAACAGGATTACCATTTAAGGTTGTTGCCGGATTTAGACTGGACTTATACAGAATTTTCGCAAAATTGGATGTTTCCTATGGCTCTATAATTGGTCCGTCATTCGGACTTTGTGTGGGCTTATTCTTTTAATACGGATTTTACTCTGTCGTTGGCTGTACACGGCAAAATTAGGAGGCCGTTTATGACATTGTGGTAATAAATAACATTTTTATAGATTCAAATTTAAACGTCTTATGTATTTAAGACATACTTTTTTTAAATTTAGAGGAGATTAAAAATGAGTAGATGTACTGCTACAAAAAATCTTGAGGTTCATCACAAACGACGTGATGGCGGTAACGGAATTGACAATGCTCAGATTCTATGCCACCAATGCCATGAGAATACCGCTACATACGGCACTGACGGAAAAAGCTCGTCGCCTTTTTCCGAAGCTACAAAAGAAGCGGCTTTAAAACGCGCGGGCAATCGTTGTGAATGTGAGAAAGATAATTGCCACGGATAAACTCATAGACCAAGTTGCCTCAAATATCCGTTATGATTTATGAACAACTTATGGCGGAGCGATGTGTCTATGACACATCGCTCCGCCATTCTAGTACCGGCATTTGTGATACGCCTTTTTACAGAGAACAAATTGGCTTCAACACCGGCGTATGCCGGTTAAAAATAATTAAGCTGATAAAATCAACTCGTTGATTAATCAGTAAATCAGAAATGGAGAAAAAATTGAAAACAGCAGAAAAAATTAACGCGGCGGGGGCAGGGAAAAAAATCCTGTTCGGCATGACGGCGGCCTTATTTCTGGCTTTGACAGGCTGTGCAAGCACACCCGGCTCAAAAGGCGGCTTGTCGTTTTCCGGTTCAAAGTCTTCGGGCAGAACGTTGCAAGGCGTTCCTAACTTTGTAAACGACGCCTACAAAAACGCTTCAGAAGACAACATTGTAGGCATCGGCGCTTACAAAGTCGGCACGGATATGGCCAAAATGGGAAAAGCCAAAACCTTTGCCGAAACAAGAGCCCGTGCTGATATTTCCCGCCAGCTCAATTCCATCGTCAGAGATATGGTAACCGACTACACGGCGGCAAGCGAGCTTGACCCGGATGCCGCGGTTTCATTTCAGGAGGAAATCGTCCAGAACCTTAGCAAGAGCGAACTGAAAGGCGCAAAAATTATAAGGATGGAACTGGACAACAGCGGCGTGCTGTGGCTTGTAATGGAGTACAGCAAGTCCGCCGCCATTAGAGACGTGGATCAGGCGGCAAACGCGGCAAGGCTTGCCGTCCCCGCGGCGGCGGCGTTCAACGCGCTGGAACGCATGAACACAGCCTTTGACAAGGAAGCCGGCGGCGGCCCCATCCCCGTAAGCGAATAGGCGGTGAACGGCGGCGCTCCCGCTCATCTGGCCACGGGCTTGTCCGCCCGCTCGCTCTGCCGGCAAGCCGTTTCAAACGGAAGCTTACTGAATGAAAAAACTATTTATCGCCTTTGCTTTTGCCGCCGCCGCGCTCGCGCCCGCCGCCGCTCAAAGTAAAGCAAAACCCGCATGGGTGGACAAGCCTTACAGCGCTTATCCTGACACGCTTTATATCTCCGCCGTTTCCTCCGCGCCGGAACGCGCGGTCGCGGAAAAGGCCGCGCTGGGCTCTCTTGCCGCCTCCTTCAAACAGTTTATAACAAATAGAATCACAATCAGCGATTCCGAGCGTCTTTTAAACGGCGTATCAAGTTCCGAAACCAATATGTCCCAGTTTATCGAATCCTCCTCGGCGCTGGACACGCTTATCAGGGCCGAAATTAAAGAAACATGGAACGACACAAAGAACAAAGTTTGGTACGCCCTTGCCGTAATGGACAAGAGAAAATGCGCCGCCCTTTACAATGACGAGCTTGATAAACTGATACGCGAAATAAAGGTTTTAATTGACGTGCCGGACGAACCTGCGCCGGGCACCGCGGCGCGTTGTAAAAAGGCGCTGGAACTCGCCGAAAAAGCGTCGTTGTACGCGCTTGTTTTGAGCCGTCTCGACGGCGGCGGCAGGCAAAACGAGGTTTACCCGCTTATTTCCAAAACCAAGGCGCTTCTGGACAAGGCAAAGAACGTTGCCGTGTACGTGCGGGTTGCCGGAGACGTAAACGACCGCGTCAGGTCTGCTTTTGCCTCCGTGTTTTCGGGCGAAGGTTTTAAGATTGGCGGCAGCAATTCAAGATTTGTTATGGACGTTACAGTCTCGATAGAAGACGCTCCCAAGACCATGTATTTTAACGCGAGGTACACGGTTACAGCGGTATTAACAGACACCAAAACCGGAAGCGGCATACTAACTTACAGCATCTCTGAGCGCGAATCCCACCCCGCCGGACAGAAGGAAGCGAACAGCCGCGCCATAACCGGCGCCCAAAGAACTATCGGCAAAACATTTCCCCCCGTCCTGCGCGAATACCTTAATTTAGACTGAGCCTACGCCGCGTTTTTAAGTGTCCGCGAATGAAGGCCCCGCGGATTACGCGGCTTTGCGCTGATTATGGGTGATGAACCTGACGTTTACCGCTTGCGAATGAACCACCTCGTGTATAGTCTCAGAAAGAAATAGGACACCCGCGCCATGAGGCGGCCTGATGTAGAATGGAAATTGAAAAGAAATCTGTTTTACAGAGGTACGCCCCGTGAAAGGCAAAATCGTATGTC
>JAITDS010000216.1 GCA_031282435.1 Spirochaetaceae bacterium | reverse complement strand
TTTGCTATACTGCCGCTGCTCAAAAACGGCGTAACGCCGGAACATCAGACTATTTTGAACGTGCTGGAAGATATTGGCGAAAAAACCGGCCTTGATTCGTGGCGGCTTAAGAAAAAAGAATTGACCCTGTTCGATTAAGAACTGGATTTGACAGTCCCGCGTCCGGGTTTTAATCGTAACAACTCTTTTAAGCCGCCGCGTTTAACGGCGTAAATCACGGGATTTTCGCGGAACGCAAACCCCGTGATAAATTCAGTCGGAATTTAGATATGTGATAGTTACCCTGCCCGGACCGTTATTATTACCACCGCCCTTTAAAGGTTCAGGAGCGATACTATGCTCAATAAATTTAATACCGTTTCCGTCCAGTTTTACCCATGAGGAACCGCCGCCTCCGCCGGAAGGAGAGTTCCCGCGAGCGGCGGAACCACCAGTGCCACCATAGTAGCCGCCGCCTCCGCCGCCTCCGCCACGATAGTTGTCATTCGGGGCGTCTCCGCCTTTACCAGCCGTCTGACCTTCTATAGCTTTTAGCCCGCCTCCCGATGCTAAGAAATAACTTTGTCCGTCTTTGCCGTCCCCGCCGGCGGCAATACCTATTCCGCCGGAACCAAACGAAGCGTTCTGCCCGGCGTCGCCTCCTCCGCCGCCCGCTACGATGATGCGGCTTGCGATAGAAGCCGCATCATTCCATGCGGTATCGGCTCCCGCAGCCCGAACAGTGCGTACGTCCGTGGCCCCGCTTCCGCCGCTTCCGGAATAACTGTTCCCATATCCGCCTGATTTTCCGCCGCCATTCCATCCGCCGGCTTTATTCATGCCCGGCATAAAACCTTTCTCACCCTGACCGCCGCAATAAATGTAAAGTTTATCTCCCTTGCTCAATTTAACGTCGCCGCTTATGAAGCCGCCGTATCCGCTACCGTTCCCTCCGGCGCCCCACGCCGCAATCTTGTATACGCCGTCAAGCGGAGCCGTCCATTCCTGAGATTTTCCCGTGTAAGAATATGCGTAGGCCTGTACACCCTGAATTCCCCATTGAGCGTAGAGCGTTACCGTATCGTTCCCTTCTTTCGGAGCTACCGGAGTGCTGTTGCCGATAATGTTTCCGCCCTGCTCCGCGTCAGCCCAATTTTTGAAAACATAGGTTATACCGTCCTTTTTTACCAACGGACTAGAATATACCGGAAGTATTTTCCCGTCCGCGCTTACGCCGCCAATAGCCGAAAGCGGTTCATTTACGGGAAAAGACGCTATTGTCTCATCGTTTATATCAGAGTTTCCAATGAAGTTTATCGTAAAAGTTTTGGCATTCCACTGTTGGTACAAATTCTTATCGCTGTCAAATTTGCAACTTAAAACTTCGCTCTCACTCATTGAGTTTTCGCCGTCCAAATCGGCCCATGGCGCGTCGCTTTTGACATTATAATGCTCCCGCGTAAAAACAGGGATAAGCGGATCATTTTGCTCTATTTTGGAGCCGTCAATATTTTCTCCTTTTATAATATAATCTTCATAAAAAATCTCGCCGCCCTCTTTTCTAATACTTTTATCAGTCGTTACATAAATCACATTTTCCGACTTGCCGGTTCTTGTCATATTAGTTTCACTTTCTGTTTCATAAAGAACGTTTGAAGGTACGGCAAACCGTTTTTCAAATATACCCGCGCCGGCGTTTCTATTGAACGTTACCGTTTTGAAAGGTCTTGACGGGGTATCCGCCCACTTTGCGACAATAGTAATATTCTTGTTTATAGGCGTATCAAGCGTTATCTCATTATCCTCGCCCGATACGACTTCAAGTTCCCAGCCTAAAAATGTATGGTAGTCCCATTCAGGCTGATTTCCCGCGATTTGTATTTCATCCTTGTCGTCTATATATTCATCGCCGGGGAAGTAAGGAAGTTTAGCTATAGGAAAAATTGGCTCATTTAGCATAGGCTCTGAGGGTGTTGCCGGCGGCGGCTTAGGATTTTCAGGATCTTTTTTACGTTCTTCCTCATATTTCGCTAGCTCCGTATTATACTCTTCCCAAATTGCTTTTATACGCTGGTATTCCGCAAGAGCCGTGTCGTATGCCGCTTTTTCTTCCACTTTTACAACCGGATGCAATTCCGAAGGCGATACCGGTTTGTAAAACTCATAGTCCGTGAATGTATCGTCTTTTAGATCCGCGACACCTTCCCAGCCGTTTTTGAAAGTTACGATGATATTTTCCACATTAACATCGTCTTTGGGTGGTTTTGGTAAAGGTTTGACTTCTTTTACATAAACAATCTCGTCGTCATCGCTGCAAGACAAAAAAGCATAAGCAATAAAAATCATGATTAAACCAATAGTTAGTTTTTTCATAATACCACTCCTCTAAATAAGATATTGGAATTGTTCAATAACACGGTTGCTTATCGAACAAGTTTTTAGCGGTTGTTGGCCAAGCATGGCCGCCATGCTTGGTTTGCAAAAACTGAAGTTTCCGAACAACTTCCGCTTGAAAACGCAAAATACCACGCATTTTGCAAGGACTTGGGCGACAACCAACCGGGTTGGCGAACAAGTCCAATGTATCTGTTTTCGTATACCGCAATATAATCTCTCTATTAATGAATATACTTTTTTTGACAGTAAAATTTGCGAATAACGGTTATATTTGACGGAACAATTCCGGTTTCGCTAAAAGCCAAAGTTTAATACGGCGGTGTATCATCGGAGTTTTTGGTACGCGTTTTTCTCCGCTCTAATTTGGCAGTTAAAACGGCTGCGTCCGTCCGGCGATTTCAGCGCCGGACGGCAAAACCGTTCACCGAACTGTTTTGCGCTTCAATCGCTTGGGGGATCAAAATCGCATACGCGGTTTTGATTTTACGCGGTTTGCATTTTTCAAACCTGTTCGTGGATCACAAACTCAGGTTTATAATGCAAAGGCATTTGCGGTACATTCGTTTATGGGTTTTCTGTCGCAGGGCTACGCCCTGCTTTTGCGAAACTCCGGCAATATGGCAGGGTTGGGGGGTAGCGGAATACCGCCTAAGCCCGCTTGCGGGCGGCGCGGTATGCAGCGAGGGGGGCGCGTGTCGCAAGCGCGTACGCGCTTGCTTATGGATTTTCGGTCGCAGGACTACGCCCTGCTTTGCGAAACTCCAACAATTTAGTTTATAATTTGCGCCGCCTGTATGGAAACAGCGCCCCCCTTTTAAGTGTCTGTGAATTATACGGATAATCGTCCGCTTGCTTGTTGAACGCGAGACAGTGTCCGGCTGGCCGGCGCGGGTTAGCCGGTCTTTTCCAGATTCATTAATTCGACTATACGGCGTTTGTGCCGTTCATCGCCTGAAAATCTCGTGTCCAGCCAAATATTGACTATCATTCTTGCAAGACCTACGCCCACTACACGGCCCCCCAGCGCAAGCATATTGGCATCGTTATGTTCGCGGGACATGGCCGCCGTAAAACAGTCGGAACAAAGAACACAGCGGATACCGTCAATTTTATTCGCCGTATAATTCATGCCCGCGCCCGTGCCGCAGAATAAAATACCTTTTCCAAACTCGCCGCAGGCCACAGCCCGCGCCGCTTTGGCGCCGAATTCTACATAGTCGCAAGAATCCGGCGTATCCGTACCAAAGTCCTTGTAGGCCAAGCCCATCTCGTCCAACAAGGACTTTATCTCATTTTTTAACGCGAACCCGCCGTGGTCGCTCGCCAGCGCTATCATAGCCGCCTCCTTTTTAGAACAATTGCGGAGCCGCCCGCATTGCGGACAGTCCCGCATTTTAAGCGGACCCGCTAGGCAGAAATCTGTCTATAACGGATCCGCTTACGAACAAACTCTATTCGCAGTGGGGTCTGCGCTCCCCCGCCCTTTAGGGCGGTTCGAGTTGGCAACGCCAAATAAAAAATGGTATTAGACGGGTTTGCGCCGCAAACCTCCACAGTTAAATAACTTCCTTGCAGAACGAACCTCGTTAAAAACAGGCAACGCTTACGAGATACCTCGCCCTTTAGGGCGAGGAGGTTCATTTATTCAAAATAAATTCAACACGGCGGTCCTTCCACCAGTCGTCCCGGTCGGCGGGGTTGGCTATAGGTCTCTTGCCGCCCTGTCCGTCCGTTGTCATGCGTCCCGCGCCTACGCCGAGTTTTACAAGCTGCTGTTTAACAAAATCGGCGCGCTCCTTGGACAACGGAACAAGCGGGATGTTGCCGCCGGCCCTGCTGGTTTCCTCCGCCTCTGTCCCGGAAACATTGTGCGCATGGCCTTCAATAACAACGGTGTAGTCCTTAAACTTGTTGAGTATTTGAGCAATACGCCGCAATACCCGCATATTATTGTCAATGACTGACTGTTCAATCCCCTGCTGAGGGTCCTGCGCCTTTGAAACAAAGTCGGCGTGGTCCGCACGGAATATGATGGCCGGAACCTGCATTCTAAGTTTGTCGCCGTCCCTTATTACAAGCACGTCAACACGAAGAACGCCGAATGCCTTGGAAATCTGCCCTTCAATATCCGTAACGGTAAACGTATACGGATAATCCATAGCCGACTGTACAAGCTCGCCAGTTTTTGACCTTCCGTCCCAGACAAGCTCGCGTGTTATCTGCGACTTACCGGAAGCGGACCAGAACAGATTGCGCCCCTGCGGGTCAAAGACCTCAAAGCTCCAGCTTTCAAACGGCAGATACGAGAAGGCGCTAAGAGTAATGCGCTCCTCATCGTCAACACCGTCATTGTCAGGACTAAAGAATTCGGGACGCGCCACTGCCGATATTACCGGCGGCTGCGCGGAGCAGACAAAGGCCGGACTTTCCGTGCTGACATTTTTACCCCGCGTGTAGGCGGCTTCCAGCACGCCCATAAACAGGCCGTCAGCCGCGCTGCCGTCAGACAGTCTTCCGTCCCATTCGAGGCTTGCGGGAACCGTATCGCCGGAACCTTGCCATACTTTTACCGGCCCGCCGTCAATATTTTCCACGTTTACAATTTTGAATACCCAATCGCTTACTCCGTCTTTAGGCGTTGAATTTATCTCGAAAATCTGAGACTTAGTGTTGTTCCCGTTAGGCGCGATGGTCTCGTACGCTGTTGTTATCCATGCGCGGACAGGGCGGGTATCTACAGTTATATTTCCAAGCTCGACGGAGGCGCGGTTGCCCGCCGGGTCCTGAGCCGACAGAGTAAACCGGTACACGCCGTCTTTTACAAGGTTTCCCGAATCGTCCGTACCGTCCCACTCAAACGAGTCCGCCGTTCCATCGTACCACGCGAAACTACGAACCGGGGGAGTGGACGCTCCGCCGCCTGCCGGTTGGATAACGCCTGTCCAGAGTCTTTCAGGCTCGGTTGTTATCACCAGCGGGAGGGCGGCGCGTCTTGAATCCGGCTCGGGGTCGAACAACAGATACGGGGCGTTTACCATTGCCGCAGGCGGGGTAAGGTCTAGGAGAACAGGCCCGGCTGAAACATTGGATATATTCCCGTTACGCGCCACAGCGCTCAATTTGGCGTAGTAAAGACCTTCAGCCGCCGCCGCGCCGCCGTCGGCCTTGCCGTCCCAAGTTACGGATGGAGGTAAAGCCCCGTTTCCGTTAAACGCTCGCACCGGATTGTTAATAGCGTCTACTATTGTAAGTGAATATTGAACTATGCCGCTTTCCGATTTAGACGTGATGCTGAAACGTACCGAATCCTGTACGCCGTCTCCGTTGGGGGAGAATGCCTCCGGCGCCGCCGAAATTATCAGTTCGGTCGCGCTGTTATCAAGAATGAAGGGAAGGCTCACCGCGGAAGCGAAATTCCCGGCAAGGTCCGTGCATAGGACGCGGTATGTATAGTCTCCGTCCGGGCAGAGTGCTCCGGAATCTGAAATTCCGTTCCATAGGATTTCCGGCGAAGGTTTAACGCCAAGTTCAAAATGGCGTACCGCGCCGCCTTGAGCGTTTACGATCTCGCCGCGCCATGGGGTGTTTTCTTGAGAAAGAGTCTGGCGCAAAAGTACCGCGTCTTTATCGCCGTCTCCGTTGGGCGAAAATATATTGTCCGGCAGGTTAAGAGAAGCCTGCGGTTTTGTTCTGTCTAAAATAAAGTCAGGCGACAGTTTTTCGGGCGTTGTGTAGCCGTTCAGGTACGAAGCGACAAGCCTTGCCCTGTACGCGCCTTCGCTCAACGCGCGGCCCGCATCGTCAAAACCGTCAAAAACTATGTTTGCCGGCACGGAACTGCTGCCGGTGTAGCGCCTTTTTACCTGCATTGACGAATCTATTACTTCGATTCGCCAGTTTTGAAGCGAATTCCCTGTAGAGGGGGTAGGTATGGAAGGTGTAAGCGTTATCGTCTTTATGCGGGTGTCTCCATCCGCGGGAAGCTCGGACAGGCTTGTACTTGGAGAAAAATAGCGCCCGCTGAGCGTTATATTTGTTACCGGTTTATCGCCCGAATACACTATGTTAGAAACACGCGCCGGGGGCGAAACATTTCCGGCGCGGTCCGTGCTTTTTATCGTATACGAGTATACGCCGTCAATAACAAGAGAGCCTTCGTTGCTGCGGCCATCCCAAACTATGTCGGCTGGTTCAGCGTCTGTAAAAGTCCATGAACGGACTACGTTGTCCGACGTATCGGTAACGGAAGCCGTCCACAAATCTTCACGGGAGCCGCGTTCTCTTATTCGTATCGAGGATTTAGCGCCCTCGCCAAAGAATTTGTCCGAAGCGGAAGGTTGAGTGATTTCAACTTCGGGGGGAGTACAATCGACAACCACTATTCTTTTTTCAGATTCGGCGGAATTGCCGTTATCGTCCGACGCTTGCAGCGCGTAAAAATAAACGCCGTCCGGCGCAACTTCGCCGGAATCCATAGCGCCGTCCCAAACTACTGAAGCCGGAACCGCGACGCTCTGTTTAGGCGTTGTGATTATACGCCAAAATTCCTTAAAATTAAGGCTCACGGGACGGCTGTCCTTGTTCGCTATTGTACGAACTATGTTTCCGTTTTCGTCCGTTATCAAAAGCCGCCATTCTTTGATGTAGCGTTTATCCGTTATGCTGAACGGAACGACAAGGGTGTCTTTAACGCCGTCATTGTTCGGCGATATGTACGCCGCCATAGGCGGCTCCGTCTGCGGCGGTGTCTGCGCTGTTACACCGTAAGACATGATTAAGATTGTTAGAGAAATCAATATTAAAAGAAATTTACCGGCAGTCTGTTTTTTCATGATTCCGCTCCTCCTAGTTTTATTACGGGAGGATCCCTGTCAATGCTGCCGAACTGCGCCGAAACACCCGCCGAAAAAAGATTTATGCTATTGTTAATTGTCTGGTAAACGGCGGAAACGTTCACATCCGTCTGTTCCCAGCCCTGATTCATCATAATGCCGGACGCGCCGATATTGGCCGTCCATTTGAAGCCGATGCCCACAGACGGACCATGCATTTCTTTATTGTTCGCAAATTCATGAACGTTCATATCCCAACCGCAGGAAACCGTAATCATTTTTATGATGTTAAGCTCAACTCCAAGGTTTAAGACCATGTTTTGGAATGTTGGAAAGGCGGCATCGGCGGAAAATCCCGCCGAGAAATTATTGTTTTCGAATAAAAGAGCCGCAAAGCCGCCTTTTAAGGCGAATGAACCGGGAAAATTGCTGTAAAGGTCATTGCCGAATGTTTTTCCAAGGTTGGCCGCCGCTACGGAGACGCGGGCGTCTTTCAAAAATCCAAGTTTACCTACACGGTAGACAAAACCTAAGTCAAGCGCCGCCGCGTAGCCCGTTCCGTAATTGGAAGTTATACCCGCAAAAACAGAGGCTCCCACATACAGATTTTCGCTGATGTCTCTTGACCAGCCCAAGCGTCCGTTAAACATATTGCCGGGCGGCGAGAACGGCAAATCCAACAGAGCGCCCTGTGCTAAAGCTGTCCAAACGCCCCACCTGCTTGGCAATAAGGCTCCCATAAGAAAAGCAAAGCCTGTGTTTTCATCTTTTAACAGTATTGAAGCGCCAAGGTTGGCTGAAACCCGTTGCAACGGTGCGGTAAGCGCCGGATTCAAAATTACGGAATAAGGTCCGGCATCAAAAATACCGCCGCCTGAAACAGAGGCGGCATCCGACATTAATCCCGGAAAACCAAGCAATAATAAATTTTCGCCATAAGGCGGCGCATCGTAAGAATACGCGCTGTTCATAACGATAAATGCAAATATAATAATAAAAACAGTTTTTCTCACAAAACACTCCTTCACATAAGTTATATAATTTTCCTTTTTTTGAAAAGACATTTTTTCAGGTTGTGAAAACTCCGGTTTCAAATATGAATATATATATAATTTACAAAATAGATGCCTTACCGCGCTGTCAACGGACTTGTTTGCCGGGACGGGCGCATATAAAAACGAAGGGAACAGTGATATACTTGGCATGGTTTTTGGAGGCGGGAAACGGGACAACAACACCTGATGCCCGTAATGACCTGTTTCTCCGTCATACATGATCCCCGGATAGAGCGAAACAAGCTGTATCCCTTATATGAGGTTATAGCGTACTTCCGGTTATACTCGGTGATAAACAGCACTTCG
>JAITDS010000126.1 GCA_031282435.1 Spirochaetaceae bacterium | reverse complement strand
TGTGGAAAGAAAAAATACTCCTCGTTGAGGAGTTACCACTACCAAAAAAGGGCCTTTCAGATTCTCATGCCGCTTAAAAAACGGGGGAAGAGGACATTTCTATTGCGTTAAAATAGGGGGCATTTCTATTGCGGCTTGACAGCTATGGAAACCGGGTATTGTCTTTGTAAAGGGAATGGAAAGGAGGGCGGAGAATTTGCGCTGACGTTTCTTGCCTGCAACATGAAACGGGCAATCATTATTCTAGGGGCGGGAAACTTACTGAAGGCCTTCGCCTGATGAAGCGAGCGGGGGTATGAAAGCCTGCGCCCATTTCAAAGTGAACGCAATGGAGGAAACCCGCTGGCCGCCCCACTGGCCGGGGTGGTCGCAGTCTACAGTCGCGTATGCCAACCGCCCTTTTCAAATCAAACGCAGGGTAGGAAACCCGCTGGCGGGCGGGCTTTCAATTTTGATAGGGCTGTGTATAATTATTCCATGCAAAACGAGTTAAATTCATCAGAACTAATACGCGCGCTGCCATATATGAAGGCTCTGCGCGGAAAATTAGTTGTTGTAAAGTACGGCGGCAGCGCGATGATAAACAGCGGGCTAAAGACCGCCGTTATCGAAGATATAGTGTTTATGGCGGCGCTTGGCGTAAAAGTCACGCTTGTGCATGGCGGCGGGCCGGAAATTGACACGATGCTAAAGGCCGTGGGCAAAGAAACCACTTTTGTAAACGGCCTGCGTTATACGGACGAAGAAACGATGAACATCGTACAAATGGTACTTTGCGGTAAAGTAAGCAAGGACATTTGCGCCCTGATTCAAAGAGCGGGCGCTCAGGCGATCGGGCTATGCGGATTGGACGGCGGACTGCTTCAAGCCGTACGCGTAAAGACGGCGGATCTTGGACTTGTAGGCGATATTAAGCAAGTAAACAGAAAAATCCTTGAAAACGTGATTGAAAACGGTGAAATTCCGGTAGTGTCGCCGGTCGCTATGGGAATGGGAGAGGACGAGGGAAAGTCGCTCAACATAAACGCCGATATTGCCGCCGCCGAAATCGCCGTAGCGCTTGGAGCCGAAAAATTAGTTTTAATAACGGATGTTCGTGGAATTTTACGCAACGTGCTGGAGCCGGAAAGCCTCATAAGCAAAGCGTCCAGACGGCAGCTTGATGAATTCAAGGCGGCGGGCATACTGAACGGCGGCATGATACCTAAAATTGAATGTTGCGCGTGCGCCCTCGACGGCGGCGTAAAAACGGCTCATATTATAGACGGGCGCGTCCCGCACTCTCTTTTGCGGGAACTTTTTACGGAAAAAGGCGCGGGTACCGTAATAACTATGAACGACGACTAGATGAACAGCCGGCGCGGGCTTTTTTGTTTTACGTTTTTTGCCTTCTTTTACGCATTAAACTGCACGGCAAGCCTTTTCCCTTCGGAAGGGGCGGGGGCGTACCAAACGCCTCCCGTGATATATACGGGCGACAAGGGAAGCCTAGTTTACCAGCTTGATGCGTTTACCCCGTTACCGGAAGGCGAGCTTATTTTTCCGGACGGTCTCCCAAAAACAAACGACATAATTATTGATAAAATCATACTGGACAGACGCAGCCGGCGTGTCATCATTGATTTTCAGGTTTTTAAAGTAGGCGTTGTCCCGTTGCCGCCAATACCTTTCGGCGAAACGGAATTAAACGGATTGCAGGTAAATGTAGCCTCGATACTCGATTCCGACAAAGCTTCAATGACTCTTTCTCCAAGCGCCGGACTGCTTACCGCGCCGGGGACTTTTTGGATGATAGTCGTGTTTTCTACAATGCTCGCGCTTACCCTTATAGTCATAGTATTGATATTCGCAAAAGGCGGCGCCGTTTTTACCGGAGCGCGTAACAGCCTGCGGACATTCATCTTACTGAATTGGATAAACTTTCGCCTGCGCCGTTTAGAAAAACGTCTTAAAAACGGGCATATTACCGAAAAGGACGCGCTTGCCGCTTTATCAAACGAAATTCGCGCATTTTTAAGCCGCTTCTGGATGCAACCCTGCTACGCGCTTTCCGCCAAAGAATTTTTGTATTTAACGATACCGCATGACAACGGCGCTTTTTGCGCGGCGGATGACGGGCAACTTTTATCCGCGCTTTGCGCGTTTTTCAAAAAATGTGATGAAACCCGTTTCAGCGCCGCCTTCATATCGCGGGAGACGGCTTCGGCGCTTTTCGCCGAAGCCGAGTCTCTTATCAACGGGCAACTGCCTTAGAGTCCCCTTAGAAACTGCCGCCTAGAACGTCTAATTTAACGCCTGATTTTTTAACACCCATTTGTCAACGTTTATTGTGTATGTACCGCCGCGCCCCTGATTTTTAACGTAGCATTTATAAAAGTCCTCGCCGAATGACCATTCATTTACAGAGACGTTATTCCCGATAGTAATTGTTTTAATAGGATTGCCCATGAAAGCATAATTACCGATATAACTTACATTGTCAGGAATTTTAACCTCTGTTAATTTGTTATTTTTGAAGGCGTATGCGCCGATATGTGTTATAGTGGAAGGCAGATTAACGCGGGTCAATTTATTGTTTGCAAAGGCATCGTCTCCAATGTACCGCAAATCAGGCGGCAGTTTTACGGTTGTAAGCTGGTTGTTCATGAACGCTCCCGAACCTACGGTGTTTACTCCGGCGGGAATTTCAACGGAGCTTAGACGGTTGTTCGCAAAAGTTAAATCATCTATACCTGTAACGAATTTTGATATTGTAACTTTTGCCAGCGCGTTTTCAGAAAACGCTCCCTGTCCTATCGATAAAACTGAATCCGGTATTGTAACTTCGCTTAATTTATTCTGGGAAAAAGCCCAGCCGTCAATACTTACAACATTTTGAGGGATAGTAATGTTAGAAATATCGTTGTTGCGGTAAGCCGCATATCTGATGTTTTTTACAGACTGCGGAATTTCTATAGACGGCAGTTGGTTAAAAGCGTATGTGTAATCATTTACCGCGTTAATTGTACTTCCATCTTTTTCAATCTCGGCGAATACCAAAATGCCGCACGAAAGAAAAACCAAACCCAAAAACTTCTTCATCTTATCTTTCTCCTCCAAAGAGATATAGAGATATTTAGAAGAGCTTTTTCAAATCCTCCCTTTTTGAATCGCTCAAATACCCATACAGGCGCCCACGGCGGTAGCCGTGTCTATCATGTAATGATCCGGCGGCACCGTTTTAATTTTTTCAGCGGGTGTTTCCAGACTTACGGAATCAACGCTGTTGCCGGAAATACAAACCATCCTGCCATACCGGCCTTGCGCCAGCAGTTCCGCCGCCGCCGTCCCCAAAGACGTTGCCAGTATCCTGTCTGAAGCGCTTGGGATTCCGCCGCGCTGAGTGTATCCCAGCACGGTCGCCCGTGTTTCCATGCCCGTTGTGCGCTCAATCTCGCGGGCTATCCGGTAAGCAATCGAAGGTGAACCTTCTTCCTGCCGCCGCCGCTTGCGCTCTTTCTTATCCAGCAGCGCTTCTTCTTTTGAAAGAGCGCCTTCCGCCGCTACTACGATAGAAAAACTCTTGCCGCCGCGCGCTCTCTCTTCCAAATGACGGGCGATAGCCGTTATATCGTAAGGCATTTCCGGCAGCAATATAACATCGCCTCCGCCGGCAACACCGGCATACAGAGCCAGCCACCCGGCCTTATGCCCCATAAGCTCAATAACCATCACGCGGTTGTGACTCTGAGCCGTTGAATGTAGGCGGTCTATTGCCTCAGTCGCTATGGCAAGAGCCGAATCAAAACCAAAACTACGGTCGGTTCCTACAATGTCATTATCAATGGTTTTTGGAAGCCCCACAACGTTGAGACCCTCCCGCGATAAACGCCAGCCGGTTGTGTTCGTGCCGTTCCCGCCCACGACTACAAGGCAGTCAAGCCCCAAAGCGCGGTAATTTTCTTTTATCGCCGCGACTTTGTATTCTCCTAAGTTATTATCGGCATCTTTTGAACGCGACTTAAATGGTTTTTCACGGCTGGCGCCAAGTATTGTGCCGCCTCTTGTCAAAATCCCCCAAAAATCTTCCGGTCGCAACAGGCGGGTATAGTTTTCAATAAGGCCGCGGTAACCGTTGGAAATCCCCACAATCCTCATTCCATAGCGGTCATACGCGGGCCTGCATACGCCCCTAATCGCGGCGTTAAGTCCGGGACAATCGCCGCCCGCCGTCAAAATACCAAAAGTTTTAGTAACTGTGGCGCTTTTCATGTAAACTCCTTTTTAGCTTGGATTTGTTCGATAACTTGCTTAGTTTATAGGTAATGCCCTAGAATTATTGGAGCAAATATAGCTTCCGCAAAAGGGAGCATTTTAATGCCATTGTTACCATACCTGCCACCTCGTAAACTTTTCCGTATAGTATCCTCATTTATAATAACAAGTTCAGAACGCTACCGTTTTTTAGCGGTAATTATCCTAAAACTAATGATGAACCGCAAGCCTTCATAGCCGCGTCGAGATCTTTTCTTTCACGCGCCGCTTCATTTCTCATTCCGGCAACTACAACTATGTCCTTAACATCAAAATTCAGAAACTGAAACATATCCTTCGTATAATCAAAATACACCTGAAACTTTCCGGCATCAGGATTACCCTGAGTAAATACAATAATTAGTTTTTTTCTGGCGGCATTTGTTTCTTTGAAATATGGAGAAAACCGCGGTGAAAACTGCGAAGAAGCAAATAACCTGTCGGTAAATATTTTCGCTTGGGCGCTCATTTGCCCCATGTAAACAGGCGTTCCAAGAACAAGAGCATCAGCTTTATCAAGCGCGTCATAAAGTTTTCGCATATCGTCTTTAATAACACATCCATGCTCCCCGTTTTTGCATCCCCAGCAGCTATTACATGGTTTAATATCAACGTCGCTGAAATTCCATAATTTAGTTTCCGCGCCCCGCGCTTCCGCGCCTTCAAGTATTTTGTTCATTCGCAGTGGAGTCTAATACCCCGCCGCTTGCGGCGGTTCGAGTTGGCAACGCCAAATAAAAAATGGTATTAGACCCCACAGTTAAATAATTTCCTTGCAGAACGAACCACATAAATAATTTCAACGCCTACAAGATACCTCGCGGCTTGCCGCGAGGTGGTTCATTGTCCATGCGGTGTTTCCTTCTTTTCGCGGACTCCCGTTAAATCCCATGACTTTCATTTTTATCTCCTCCTTCACAAAAAAAGTTTAAGTATTAGTTTTCTTTTGTCAACGGGCTTGTTCGCCAACCCGGTTGGTTGTCGCCCAAGTCCTTGCAAAATGCGCGGCATTTTGCGTTTTCAAGCGGAAGTTGGCCAAGCCATGCTTGGCTTGCGGAAACTGAAGTTTCCGGACAACTCTAATAGAATTGTCCAAGAACTTTAGTTTTCCTGTCAAAACGTCTAATTCATCCGTCAGCTTTTCCATTTACCACTCCTTGAATGTAGTAATATTCTTTAATGGAAATTAAGAAATATTTACAAATAAGATTATCGGTTTCCTTTTGAATTTCCCGAATGTTTTGCGCTGAATGAGCGGCAATTTCGTGATAAAAATCAGAAAATGCGCGATGTATATCATCAGAAAAAAGCGGTAGCGGCAGACTTTGCAAATGCGATTTTAATACTTTTCGTGAATGATATTTTTTTTGAAATATATAGGCATATATAACGCTATTAAAAAGACAGACGATAGTTTCCATAGGGTATGCGTTTGAAATAAATACATTCGCGCTGTTCAATAACAAAGAATTATTGGTATCATAGAGACAAATAAGCCTGTCGCAAATAAACCGGTAAACAATTTTCTTTTGCCGGTAATATTCAAGCGGCGCTGTTTGTTGATATAGTTCCGATTTAAAATCAATAAAACATTCAGGCTTGCTGAAGATATATTTTTGTATATCTTTTCCCCGGTAAACAGGCTCAAGATTTCCTTCTTGTGTATTTACAATATATTTATTGTTATTTCCGGTTACAATCCCTAACGCAAAAATAGCGTTTTGCGCCAGCGTCTGATATTGGGCGCTATATATCTTTGACAACAACTCATCATCGGCATTTTGTATTGTAGCGGGAATAATATAATCGTCTCCGGTTACAGCCCCTCTCCGCAATTGATATATAGATCCTTGCGTATCTTCAACAAGAATACCGGCTGTATTTTGATGTGCTTCTATATGCAAGAGAATACTCTCTGACAACACTCCCTTAAAAGCGTTTCCCAATAATTTTATTGAAATAACATCGGGCATACCGAGTATATATTCCCTGATTTTCCGGTGGGAAGCCACATTCAAAAAAGCATGGGGAAGAAAAAAATACAAATTACCGCTCATAGCGAGCATTTTACAGGCATTGTAAAGGGCAGGCGAAAAAATCTCTGTAGTTTCTAATTGCGGGTATTGATTCAGCAAAAACTCTTTCCGAGTACGGCTAAGCTTACTACCCCACGGCGGATTAGTAATGATATAATCAAACACCTGTTGCCGTGAAGCCGAAAACAAATCAGGGTGTTTTTCAAAAACTAAATCTTCTTTTGTTATATGGCACAGCAAATTTTTATTATTAAAGAAAAGCGTCAAATTAACAGTGCAAATTCGTAGCGCGATTTCATCAATATCACGAGCATAAACCTTTTCCTGTTCGTGGTCTTTTGAAAGAATACCAAGTAGAATCCCGCCTGAACCGCAGCACGGGTCAAGAATAGTCTTATTGCGCGGTATTTTTATATTTGAAAGAAGAGTGAAAGGAGTATAATACGAACCCGCATTTGATTTTTGAGCGATGTTCTGTATCGACTGATAAAACGCGCCCAGAATATCGTCATTTTCACAGAGAATATCAAAATCAATAAACAGGTTTTGTATTGTTTTATGATTTTTTGTTTTTGCCAGCCACGATGATAACAGTATGTCTGTTTTTGAAGAACTATTTGGCCGCCAGTCAGCCGCTATAAATCCATTTGAGCGCAGTTGCGCTAAGGCAAGCGCAAGAACGCCTTCCGAAATGTCAAGTCCTGAATTTTCATACAATTCGATTAAATTATTTAAAAGCGTTTTTCGTTCTTTTGTTTTAATATTGAGATAAGATATATATTTTGTTTCCGCAAGCCGCCTGTTTGCCCTTGAAGACAGTTTGCTTTGATCGGCCTCTATTTTATTCACGATATACCGGAATGTTTCCCCGCTATATCCTCCGCCTCTGTCCGGCAACGGGATTTCCCCTGTTTTTATCCAGTTATTGACGGTAGCAAGTGAGATGCCTAAGCGTCCCGCAAGCGCGGGTTTACGGAGAATGCGGGTCATTGTATTATAAAAACCTCCGTATTTCATCAGATATTATTATATTCGGGATAATCAACGATAAACGCCGCGCCGTACATAAGTCAACATTGTTCGTTAAGCATACTGAAAGCGGATGTTTTCGTCAAATGTTCGTTAAGGTCAACACGCCGGCGCGTCCTTAATTTTTAGACGTGCTCCGCGGCGTGCCGGTTAGATATGGGAGGGGGGGGGGGGGGTAAACCGCCAATCATCCAATCATCATCGGGGAAAACTGGTTATGAGCGGTTATATTTTTTTTAACGGCGGCGGCGCTGGAATTGGCGTAACAGTACAGGCAGGCGTTTTGACATGAATTGTAAAACCCGATATCAACGGCGGCGGCGCACCCGCATTCCGGACGCTGATTTTTATCCTTGTTTATTTTAACAATGTCAGTGCCGCAATTTTTTATCCGCGATATTAGCTCGTAATCTATACATCGGGCGTGAGATATGCCGTAACTTGATAAATCAATACTTTCGGCGCAAGTTTCTATCAAAAAACCGTTTGATTCGGCAATTACCGAAAAGTTTTTAGCGATTTTATTTTTATCATCGTCATCAAACGGTTTAATTTTAAGATGCGTTATATTCGCCTCTATTTTTTTATAAAAATCAATAAAGCTAAAAATTACTTTTTGTGTATATCCGCGAAGCTTCAATGCCGTTTCGCCAAAATTATCAATATGATAATCAATCGTATAAATATCGTTAAGCAGAATAGGGTCGTAGCGCCATATAATTTTTTGGTTTTTTTGACATCCTATTTTATCCGATAGTTTCATAAACGTTTCTATCCGCTTTGATTTCGCGGGCAAATTAACTTCTACATCAGAGCCGTAAGAATTAAGCGTAAACTGAAAGTAATATGCGTAATCTTTTACAACGTCAAGTTTTGCGATTAGCGGCTCCGGATTCTTGCTCCAAAACACTATGCAGTCAACGATGTCCGGCGACAACGTTATTTCGCGCGTCTGATTAAAATTCATAGGGTTTCGCGTGGACACAAAGCCTTCGTTAATCCGCTTGCAAAACCAGTCCGAATAATAGGCCGGTATATCCGTCCGCCTGCTTGCGCTGATAATCATTTGTTCAAGTATAGCGGCAAGTCGCTTTCCCGTCTTGCCCTTTACAAGAAAATGGTCTTGGTTCACACGGGGAGGGGAGAGGGGGGGGGGGGGGTATTTGGGCGCATTTTTTGCCTTTTCGTGTTTCAAACGAAAATGCAAAATATCGGGCTTTTCGGGGCTACGCTGTCGCTCCGGCCACGCCGCCCCCGCAGGGGGCGGCGTGTCTGCTTCGCACCCCTACAATCCCATTGCGCTAATCAAACCTCTGAAAGCGGTTTGATTTTACGAGGTTTGCATTTTGCAAACCCGTTTGAGCTAGGCGCAAACTCCAATTTTATAATGCAAAGCGCGTTGAGCTTGTAATTTAGCTTTCAACGCTTTGTTTACATCCGTCAAACACCTTTGCGTTTAGAAAACACCTTTGCCCCCGGCAGCGCGCTTAATCCGGCATAAACCACAACGCTTACGACAAACCGACAAAGCCGCCTATTTTTATATGCTTCACCATGCCGGATTGTTTTATTATATGAGCCGTTATTACCCCGCCGGGCTGTATTATATCCAAAACAGCGTTACCGTCAACATTTTTTTCAAGATAGTAACAGGCAAAAGCGGCGCTTCCGCTTCCGCAGCTAGATTCAAAAAACAGAGTTTCGGCGGCATAAACATAAACGGACGGACGCATGATTTTTTTTACAGAATCATAGAACATCACGCCTAAAGCCTCCGGCCTGCCGCACTGTTTATCGCACTGTTTTTCGAACAATCCTTTTATTTT
>JAITDS010000072.1 GCA_031282435.1 Spirochaetaceae bacterium | reverse complement strand
CAGTTAAATAATTTCCTTACCCGATCGAACCACGTAAATAATTTCAACGCCTACAAGATACCTCGCCGCAAACGCCGGTCTTCGACCTTAGGCGCGCTTGCCGCGAGGTGGTTCATTTTCATAATAGAGTTGTTCGGAAACACCATGTTTCCGGCTTCCGCTAAATACAAAGCCCCCGTTTTGCAAAGACGCAGGCGGCAGGCAAACGGGGCGGCGAACAATTCCAATTATTTTCTTGCCACGTTTTTCAATGCAAACACTGCTTTCGCATCCCGCCGTTTTCGCCGTTTCAGCCCCGTTTCAAAAGACAGACGGCAAACGCCTCGACAGCTCTGCCCTGTCCCACGTCTCCGAGTCCCTCGCCCGTCTTGCCTTTTACAAAAACTTGCGATTCGCGGACTCCCAGAGCTTGAGACAAAGACTTCCGTATCGCGGCGCGATACGGAAGAACGGCGGGATGTTCGCAACTTACCACACTGTCTATGTTGACGATGTTCCACGAATCCGCCGTCAATTTACCGGCGCATTGCTTTAATAAATCTATGGAACAAGCGTCTTTCCACCGCGAATCGCCTGACGGAAACAATTCGCCGATGTCGCCCAGACCTGCCGCGCCAAGCATGGCGTCAATGACGGCATGACATAAAACGTCGCCGTCCGAATGTCCGTCCTCGCCGAAATCGGCTTCAAGTTGAACGCCGCCCAGCAAAAAACGTCTGCCGCGGGTTAAGCGGTGTGTATCCCGCCCAAGACCTATGCGGTATTCCGGCGAGTCTAGGCTCATAATTGAATGTCTTCCTGAAATGTAATTTTACGATTGCTTTTGTCGCCTTCTATGATTGCGACATTTCCCGCGAACTCTCCCCAAATTTCGGCGTCGTCTGTGTATTCAACGGAATCCTCTAGCTCGCGCGCGGCGGCTTTTTCATGGGCGGCAAGTATTTTTTTAAACACAAACGCTTGCGGCGTTTGGGACAGCACTACTGCCGCGCGTTTTAGATGCCGTTTTACAAAGCCGCCGTCAATCTCTTTTGGGGTTTCGGACAGCGGCAGAACGGGCAGCACGGCATCATACAGTATAACAGCGTCAATGATGCGTTCAATAAGAGACGGTTTAATCCATGGCCGCGCTCCGTCATGGATTAGCACATAATCGGGGTTAAAGCCGGCCAGCGTAGAAAGGGCGTGGTAAACTGAAGCCCGCCGGGAGTTACCGCCCGGTACGAAAAAAACAACCGGGTGTTCTTGCCTAAGCAAACGCTGCGGCAGCGCCTTGCGGGCGGCATACTCTCCTTTATCCGCGTCAAGCGGCACGGTTATCACGATGGTGTCGATTCGCCCGCAGGACGCGAATGAAGACACCGCCGCGCCAAGTACGGTCAACGGTTCATCCGCTGTATTAAAAGTTGTTTCAATGCCGGCGCTTTGTGTTTTGGGTAGCGGGAGGTATTCTTTTTTATGTCCGCCCATGCGTGTGGAGGAGCCGGCGGCGGTGATTACGGCGGCAATGCTCATATCCGCCGTTTACCTGCTTTCAAGCCGGTCGTGTATCAGCGTCTCAATTTCATCTTTATTTTTTTTAAGCGCGTAAGATAATTCGTCCTCGAACAGTTTTTTCGCGGATTCGTATAGCTTGCGTTCCATAATCGGAAGTTCTTTTACTTTACTGCGGTGATAGAGAGAACGTACAATCGCCGCAATATCCATGACCGTTCCCTTTTTTAAGAGGTCCATATTCATTTGATAACGTAGTTTCCAGTCCGACGGATTCGGTTCAAATGCCTCGCCTATGAATTCCAGCGCTTTTTGCGCTTCTTCCGCCGGAACTATGGCGCGTATACCTAACTCTTCCGCTTTTTCTACGGGAGCCATAATCGTCATGTCGGTTACTTCAAGGTAAATAACAAAGTACGGCGCTTTTTGTCCGTTGAATTCTCTTTCAGTTATCGCGTTTATGACTCCTACGCCTTGACTCGGGTAAACTACTTTTTGTTTGATTTTAAAAGGGTATTTCTTATCTGCCACACCTAAAATATAGCGTATTTTTTTTTTTTTGTGAAGCCCCCGCAAGCGAGACGGCAGGGCTTCCGCATTTACTTTTTTACCGTGATGACCGTGATGAAGGAGTTAAAATTGATAATAAGAATTCGGGCGCATTTTTGGCCGCCGCAGGCGAGCCTGCGGCGGTCAAAAACCGGGCTATCCGCTCCAATTAAATATGACGGCGTTTTACGCCGTCATATTTAATTCCGCTGCTATCCCTTGCGCTTCAAACCGCTTTCAGCGGTTTGATTTTGTTCTATCCTTTCGGCCTTTCGGCGATTTCAGCGCCGGAAGACAGAACGGTTCAACAAACTGTTTGTGTTTTGTAAACCCGTCTGCGCGAAGCGCAAGCTCAAGTTGACAGAGTAAAAGGCGTATGTTTGTAAATATTATTTTCATATTTGAAACCAAAGCAGCCGGACTGTTAAAGAGCGCTGCTCCTGATACCGGAGCGGCTTGGTAAAATTCACCCTATTGACAAAAAACAGCTTTGTTATATTATGATAAAATAAAGACAGCGGAAATCGCTCAAATTTCCGCATAGGCTTTTGTACTACGCTCTATGAAAGGGCGGCGTATTTCAATTAAACTTTTTTATCTGTGAACCATCCCAAGAAGGGATACGCGGAATTGTTTCTTTAAGAAATATCCTCATTCGGAGATGAACTCCCAACATTAACTATTGGAGTTGGGATAATTGTATTCATTCATAAATATAAAGCATCTCTTTCAAGCTAAAAAAATGAAAATGAGCGTTGCCGTGCCGTTATTGGCGGCGGCGTTGTTCCTGTCGCTTATCCTTTGTGTGGGGCTTGGGCCGGTTAAGGTCGCGCCCGTTTCGACGGCAAAAATCATACTGAGTTATATACCGGGCATGGAAAATATCGTAGGGCATACATGGACTCAGCTTGATGAAAACATTGTACGCGGCCTGCGGTTTCCGCGCGTCCTTTTGGGACTCATTGTGGGGGCGTCTCTCGCTGTTACAGGCGTTACCATGCAGGTGCTTGTAAGAAACCAGCTCGCGGACCCGTTCATTTTAGGCGTATCATCAGGGGCGGCGGCCGCGGCAACGCTGGGTATGCTTTTCGGCGTTTTTTCATTTTTGGGGACGTATTCGCTTTCCATAAGCGCTTTCGCAGGTTCGGCAATTACCATTATTTTTGTCTATATAATTTCACTTGTACGCGGGCGCATCAACATCACTCAACTTTTACTTTCCGGCGTAGCGATAGCCATGATTATGGACGGCGTTACGCGGATTATAACCCTGTCCGCCCCAAACGCGCTGGGCTTGCATAACGCGACTTTCTGGATGTCGGGGAGTCTTGCCGGAGCCCGCTGGGCATACCTTACCCTTCCTTTTGCCGTGCTTATAGTCTGCATAGCGGTACTTATGGTCAATTACCGTACTCTTAACCTGCTTCTGCTGGGTGATGAAAGCGCCGGCGCGCTTGGCGTGAATGTAAGACGTATGCAAAAAACACTGATACTGCTTGCTTCGCTTATGGCCGGAACAACAATCGCGGTAAGCGGAACAATCGGTTTTGTCGGCCTTATGGTTCCTCATTTCAGCCGTCTTCTTGTAGGCGCGGATCATAAACGAGTGCTGCCGGTCTCGGCGCTTTTAGGCGGCATATTCGTCGTCTGGGTTGATGTAGCGGCGCGGACTCTGCTTGCGCCTGAAGAATTACCGGTGGGTATTTTGACGGCGATTATAGGCGGCCCCATCTTTATATTCCTTTTGAAACGTAAAACCGGAGGCGCATGATGGCGGAAACAAGGCTTGAATTGAATAATCTGCGATTTTCATACGCAGACTCGATTACGATTGAAGGTATAAGCCTACAGGTAAGAAAAGGGGAGTTTATCGGGCTTATCGGGCCTAACGGATGCGGAAAATCAACGGTACTAAAAAACATTTACCGGGCTCTTATGCCGGATTCCGGCTCTATCACGCTTGACGGTGAGAATATCCTTAAAATGAGTTACCGTCAGACCGCGCTAAAACTTGGCGTTGTAGGACAAGAAAACGAAGCGCCGTTTGATTTTCTGGTAGAAGAAATCGTCGCTATGGGACGCAGCCCGCATAAAAAACTTTTAGACCCGGATACGCCGGAGGACGCGCGTATTGTTCATCATGCCCTTGAACATCTGGGTATGACGGACATTGCAAAGCGAAGCTACCGGAATCTTTCGGGCGGTGAAAAACAACGTGTTATGATTGCCCGTGTTATCGCTCAGGAGGCGGATTTTCTTATCCTTGATGAACCGACAAATCATCTTGATGTCAGCTATCAGATTCAAATTTTTGATTTTGTAAAACGCCGAAGCGCCGAAGGGGGCGTAACCGTGCTTTCGGCTATTCACGACCTTAACATGGCCGCTCTCTACTGCGACCGGATTTATGTAATGAAAGAGGGTCGTGTTGTTCTTTCAGGAACGCCGGAGGAAGTATTGACTCCGGAAATTATTTTTTCGATTTACGGAGTGCGCTGTGATACGGCAATTCACGCGGTAACGGGCAAGGTATTTATCACATATATACCCGGTTTTGTTCTAAAAAACGTTTGATTCTGAAAAAGATTTGGAAACACGTTTAATTAAAAAATTATTTTTCGCGTGTAAAAGCGCGTAAAAAATATTGGACTTGTTCGCCAACCCGGTTGGTTGTCGCCCAAGTCCTTGCAAACGGCGTGGCATTTTGCGTTTTTTAAGCGGAAGTTGTTCGGAAAATTCAGTTTCCGAACAACTCTATTCTATGGCATTACCAAAACGCAAACCGCTTTCAGCGGTTTGCGTCGCGCAATGGGATAGAAGCGGAATTAAAGAGAACGGCGCAAAACGCCGTCCTCTTTAATTATAGCGGATAGCCCGGTTCCCGGCGCGGAGCGCCGGGAATGCGCCCGAATTAAAAAAAGAAACCATAGTAAAGACGGCTTACAGCCGCGTATGCCAAGTGATCTTTTCAAACTAAACGCAATGGAGGGAAGCGGCTGGCCGTCACACTGGCGGGCTGGCCGGTGGCTTAACCAAAACGGCAAAACAAATTAATATAGTAGGGTATAATGAGTAACGCTAACGGGTTTTTGTTATTAGATTTTTTTTACATGGGCGGCATTTTTATGTGGCCGCTTTTGGCATTTTCTATCGCGGTAGTATCAATAGCGCTGGAACGAATTATTTACCTGATGTCACGCGACCTTCGAATGGGAAAATTAAATAAAACGGTTATGGACTATGTGCATAGAAAAGATATAGACGGCGTAAAAATATTCTTGGCAAAAAAAACAAAACGCTCAATGGGCGCGCGAATACTGCTCGCGCTGTTCAATCACGCGGGACAATCGGAACACTTTATGGAGAAAGCGGCTGAAACGGAGGCAAAAAACTGTGTCAACGAACTGGAAAACGGCTTTGACTTTCTCACCGCGCTAGGCTCGTTAGCGCCGCTTACAGGATTTTTAGGCACAGTATCCGGAATGATAGGCGCGTTCAAATCCATAGCGGAAGCGGCGGAAGTGAACGCCCAAATCGTGGCCAACGGCATTTACGAAGCGCTCATAACAACGGTTTTTGGCCTTATCATCGCCATAGTCGCCATGATAGCCAATTCGCTCCTGACACACGCCGTAGATAACTTTGCCGCCGCTGCCGAAAAATCCTGTTCGGAAGTAATTTTGGAGCTTGCCGGCAGTGCTCATTAAACGCCGCGACAAAAGAAAATTTGAAGAAAGCTCCGCGTCAAGCGATATAGCGTTTCTGCTGATAATCTACTTCATCGTAATAGCGGGTTTCAACGTCAATAAAGGGCTGTTGATGAACCTTCCGGCCAAAGATTCAACGAGACTGGCCGCAAAAAACGATATACTCCGTTATGAACTAGACGAAACCGGACACATCATTTCAAACGGGAAAATTATAGACATAAAAACCGCGGAGCGCGCCATAATAGTCGGCGCGGCGCTAAACCCGAATCTTGCCCTAGTGCTGACCGTTTCACCGGAAGCGCCGTGGCAGAGCGTCGTATCGTTTGTCGAACTTGCGCAGAAACTGAAAATTGAATCATTTTCTTTTAAGATGCGGCAGGACGTACAATGAATTTTACCCGCAAACGCCGCCCTTTCATAGTGCCGATGAACGCTATGTCGGACGTGGCTTTTTTGCTGCTAATTTTTATAATGCTGGTTTCGCTGATAAATTACCGCAAAGAAGTAAAAATAGACTATCCCGAAGCCGTCGAAGCGGTAAAACAAGCAAACGACAAAAAAAATCTTGAATTATGGGTGGATAAAAACGGCTCGGTTTACATGAACGGCAACCCTTCAAGCCTAGCCGAAATAGAAAACACGGTTGGCGACCTTTACCGCTCGGCGCCGGATACAAGAATACACATAATAGCGGACAAAGACGTACCTTTTTCCCGCGTGAACATGATACTAGAAATTTTACAGTTGCTGGAATACCGGGTAGTAACATTCGTAGTGCGCGATTCCGGCATATAATTTGGGTGCATTTCCGGCGCTCCGCGCCGGAAACCGGGCTTTTCGGGGCTCCGCTATCGCTCCGGCCACGCCGCCCCCGCAGGGGGTGGCGCGTCTTTGCGCTTCGCGCAAACCCCTACAATCCCGTTGCGCGGCGCGGCCAGCCGCTAGCAGCTTCCATGCCCTGCGTTTAGTTTGAGAATGGCGTTGCCTTCCGAAGGCGGCAAACCATTTACATAGCATGGCATACCTTGCTTTTAACAATACAAGGGCATTGTCTCCCGAAGCCTGATGCCTGCGCTCAACGCGCTTAAGACGCGGCGCGTTGCCTTTAGCGGCCAGTTATAAATTGGCGCACCGGACGCTTAAGTGAGGGGGGGGGGGGGGGCTAAGGATGACATATTCATTGCCATTTTCACAAAATCGATATATGATTGAATTATGATTACAGAAGATATACGCGAACCTCAGATGGGACTCACATTCGAAAAAGTATGGGCAATGTTTCAGGAAAC
>JAITDS010000063.1 GCA_031282435.1 Spirochaetaceae bacterium | reverse complement strand
CCCAATTCATGAAACATTGCCCAGTCTCTTCCGGCTTTATCCGGCTCATCACACGCCGGTATACGTCATGATGCGGTATTCCATGCTCCGGTTTCAGAAACCCTCTCAGCCGTGCTTCCTTCGCCTTCCCGTACCGCTCAATGTCTTCCCGGCCCTGAGCCGTTGCTATGACTGCTAGAATGGTAATGACTATTACCTCATATAAGGGGATACAGCTTGTTTCGCTCTATCCGAGGATCATGTATGACGGAGGAATAGGTCATTATGGGCACCATGTGTTGTTGTTCCATTTCCCGCCTCCAAAAACCATGCCAAGTATATCACTGTTCCCTTCGTTTTTATATGCGCTCGCCCTGAGTTTAAGTATCCTGTGGAAAGAGAAAATACTCCTCGTTGAGGAGTTGCCGCTACCAAAAAAGGCCTTTCAGATTCTCATGCCGCTTAAAAAAAGGGGAAGAGGTCATTTCTATTGCGGCTTGACATAAAAGCAAAAAAACACTATGCTAAACGGCCTATAAATGATATATTTATGATTTAAGGAATTAACCTAAATGCCAGAATTAATAACCGTTGATAAAGAAAAATGTAATGGATGTCATTCATGTATTACAGTATGCCCCATCAAAGTTTGCATTGACGCTTCCGGTGAAACCGTTAAAACTGTCGGCGCGCTTTGTGTAGGCTGCGGGCGCTGCATACCGGCCTGCAAACAGGGAGCGCGTTCTTACATTGACGATACGGAGCAATTTTTTACTGACCTTGCCGCCGGAGAAAATATTGTGGCCATTGTAGCGCCGGCAGCGGCGGCCGTTTTTGATGACATCCTGCGGCTTAACGGTTATCTAAAATCAAACGGAGTAAAGGCGGTTTTTGACGTGTCGTTTGGGGCGGAACTTACCGTAAAATCTTACCTTGATTTCGCTAAACGCAATAAACCACGCCTTATCATAGCGCAGCCGTGCGCGTCTCTTGTAACATACTGCCAGATATACGAACCCGAACTTATTAAATTTTTAGCTCCCGCCCAGAGTCCCATGTTGCACACCGCGGTAATGATTAAAAAATTTTTCCCAAAATACCGCGATTATAAAATCGCCGCGATTTCCCCATGCGCCGCAAAAAAAATTGAATTTTCCGAGACCGGCCTCGTGGATTATAACGTTACTATGCTTAAGCTAAAAGAACGTTTAAAGGCGGAACGGCAGCGGATTTCTTCTTTCCCCGTTGTCGCCTATGAGGGACCGCAGGCGGAACGCGCCGTTTTGTTTTCTACACCCGGCGGCCTGCGTGATACAATAGCCCGTGAAGCGCCGGAAGCAGTTCCCCATGTCCGCAAGGTAGAAGGAACGGAGCTTATTTATAAATATCTTAATAACCTGCCGGAAATGCTGAAAGAAAACAGCGCCCCGTTTATTGTTGACTGCCTTAACTGCGAGGCCGGCTGCAACGGCGGGCCGGGTACAGGTAATTACGGCGAACCGTTAGACCGCTTAGAAGCCCGCATATCGAAACGCAGCGCCCGGCAGATTGAAAAAAACAAAAAATCATTTTTAGGCGGTGACCTAAAACGAGCGCTTAAAAAATACTGGCGTGAAAATATATACACGCGCTCTTATAAAGACCTTAGCCAAAATGAACGGCGGATAAAAAAACCTACGGAAGCGGAAATAAATGAGATTTTTCACACGTTAAAAAAGTATAAACCGGAAGATATGATTAATTGCGCGGCCTGCGGCTATGGAAGTTGCCGGTTTATGGCGGAGATGATATTTAACGGACTGAATAGAAAAGAAAACTGCCATTATTTTTTGATAAAAAAACTCGCCGAAGATGAAAAAATTAGATCGGAAGCGATAGATATGGCGAATCATCTGGTATTTCAAATAGAAAACTCAAAAGAAACGCTTATTTCCATGCGTGAAAAAGTTTCTAAATACATAGAAGCGACTACAGCGCAGGGCGCGGTCATTGATGAATCCAGCAATAAAACATCGGAATTGATAACGCAGATTAGAGCGGTGAGCGAGACTGTAGAACAGGAACATGGTGTTCTGGAAAAACTCGCAAAATCGACTGAGATGGCAAAAAAAGATATGCAGGCGCTTTTATCATCATTTGCCGCGCTGCAAAACACGACTCAAGAAATTGACGGTATCGCGGATGTTATTGAAGATGTCGCTACCAGCACTAATCTGCTGGCCATGAACGCGGCTATTGAGGCCGCTCACGCGGGCGAGTCCGGCAAGGGCTTTTCTGTTGTCGCGGGCGAAATACGTTCTCTCGCGGTTACCACATCGGATAACGCTAACAATATTTCGGCTAATATAAAAAATATTATTAAACAGATAAGCGCTTCTATGGACTTTTTGAATAAGACGGATGCCGTTATAGGCCGCATGATCGAAGGCGTAAACAATGTCGAGGCAAGCTTTGTCGGAATTATACAATCACATTCACAAATAGCAGGTTCAACGAAGGAATTGACCGGCAACTTGCAGTCATTGAACGCTACTTCCGAAAACCTCCGCGAATCTTCAACCGGTATTATAGAAGCTCTGCAAACCATACAAAAATTGACGGAATCGCTTGACGCCGCCGCCGGGAGCGCAAAATCCGGCGGCACAGGGCCGTCTCTTAAAATGTTTTAGAACTTTTGTGAACGCCGTAACGCCAATAGCGCAAGCCGTTGCCAATTCGTCCAGTGAAGTATTTATGCGAATCAAGGGCAGGCAGCAACAACGGCAAGTCTGGCGAAGATAAAAGAAATAAGACCGTTTTCCGACCGTACTTTTGAGGCGGATTGGATACGGGTCTTTTCGTTCAGCCAATTGAACAATGATTCTATGGCCTGTCGGGTCTTGGATACCAACTCTGAAAAATACCGATCCGCGCTCCGTAAAAACTTTTGTCCCTTTTCCGGCAACAGGGGTATTTATCTTTATAACCCTGCTTTTTTAGTTCCTTGCTTCAATCCTGATAGCTATAGGCTTTATCGGCAAACAATGTGATAGCGCGGGCGAATGAAAGCATTTCCCGCACCGCCCGTATGTCATGTTCATCCGCGGGAGTAACTTGGGCCGTCATCATCCGGGGCAGGGCATGAGATATACTTTTTGTCCCAAAACGTGTAATTTTATCCCGTAATACCGCCTATTCCGGGAAGCGCGATAACTTTTAGCGCGTAATCCCGGCGCGACCTTTGCTTTTCCGCTCCGTTTTGCGTTGGCAATGACAACAGACATGGAATCAAGCGGGAAGGTGATCTGCCTACAGCGGGTTCCAAACCGCTTATGAGCAGGCGGTACAGTTCCAGAAATGTTTCAGATAAAAAGCGGATAAGGTGATTGAAGGCTTGATAGTCAGGCAACAGGGGAAACCAGACAGGGAAGAAGTCTTTAATAAAATATGATCTACTCTGGATATGAAATTAACGCGTGAACAATGGGACAAAATTATCCGCCTGCTTCCCGGTAATATGCTAAACTTGTTGTAACTATTCAGCGTGGGGGGGGGGGGGGCTTCCCACTGTCAACAAGTTAAGTTTATCCCCAGGGCGAGGGCATATTTGTTTATAATTCCGTACAGGATAATTAATTTG
>JAITDS010000014.1 GCA_031282435.1 Spirochaetaceae bacterium | reverse complement strand
TTTGTTATGAGAACGGACAGGTTTCTTGACCCCCGCCGAATTTTCCTCTACTCTGGGCTTACACATTCACATCCCGTAACTGTCCTATTTGTTATGAGAACGGACAATGACCTTGACGTATAAAATAAATTTTTCTTATTGTTATAAAGACAGAAAATTTTTGGAGGACTTATTTATGAATAAAGCATTGGGCGCGGCACTTGTTTTTATGATTATGGCGGCGGCTTGTAAGAGCGCTCCCGCGGGGGAAACGGCAAATTCCGGCGAGATTTCGGAATTTGAACTGCTGGAAATATACGGTGATTATAATGGCATAATTCTTGACGGGGCAAGAGAATACATCGTTAAATACGGCGACACGCTTACCCGTATCGCGCGGAACTGGTATGGAGAAGACGGCGCTTATTATTTCCCGCTGATTATACTTGCTTCCCGGTCTGTCATTGTGGACCCTGATAAAATAACATCGGGTCAAAGACTGCTTATTCCCGATTTACAGGCAAATTTGGATGATCCGGCGGCGCGTTTACAGCTTAAAGCCATGCTGTTGGATATTGCGCTTGTTTATGCCGGCAAAGCGGACGCGACTTCCGGCGATCTTAGAATACGCAACCGGAAAGACCGCGACGGACTTTTGATGCTTGCAAGGTCATTATAAAAAACGTTTGTTATTTGAATTGTTCAAGAAAACGTTTGGTTCACAAGTAGGTTTCAACGGAAAAGTTTTTCAACAACTCTAATTAATTCGATGAAGTTTTCTGTGCCGGATAGAACACTTGATGTTGCGGATCGGCGTTTGCGCGCTTCGCGGCGAGGTATTAAACTACGCTTGCGAATAACGCGATTATCACGGGTGGTTCCCTCGGCAGATTGCCGCGGCAGGTTGTCGAGGCGATCTGCCGAAGCAGATTGTATGGATAAAAGTCTTTCATAAAATTTTTATTTATTGTAATATAATATAACGCGACACTAGCTCATCTGGATAGAGCAACGGCCTTCTAAGCCGTAGGCGGCCTGTTCGAGTCAGGCGTGTCGCAATTTTTTAAGGAGATTTGCATGAGTGACGGCAACCGCAAAAGCGGGCGAAAAAAAAACGGAGACGGCCCGGTTTTTAACTTTGGCGGCCCAAACGGGCCTAATCTGGGCGACCCGAAAAAATTCGGCGGTTGGAAATTTTCTATTACATATATAATAATTTTAATACTGGGGATGAGTTTGTTCAATTATGTTTTTTTGAACAAGGTAAACCCCACAATTGATTATTCTGAATTCAAAGAAAAAATCGTATCGGGTGAAATTAAGCGCGTTGAATTGACCGATTCTTATTTTATAGGATATACCCAAAGCGGCGCGGTAAACAATGTGAAAAAATCCCCGTTGCCTTCGGTATACAGCGCTAAAACCGATAATGTATACCGCACTGTTCCTATTCACGATCCCGGTCTTATAACGCTGATGGACGAAAAAAATGTGGCCTATTTTGCCGTCTCGCGGGAGGGCAGCACGATACTTAACATAATTTTTAGCTGGGTACTGCCGATAGCTTTTTTCTTTTTCATCTGGCGCTTTTTAATGAAACGCATGGGAAATTTGGGCGGAAACGTGCTTTCTGTCGGGCAGAATCGCGCCGTAATTGTGGCGGAAGGCGACATTACCACGCGCTTTTCAGACGTTGCCGGAGTGGACGAGGCAAAAGAAGAACTTGTTGAAGTTGTTGATTTCCTAAAAAGCCCCGGAAAATACACCGATATAGGCGGAAAAATCCCGAAAGGCGTGTTATTGGTAGGGCCGCCGGGTACGGGTAAAACTCTTCTGGCGCGGGCGGTGGCGGGCGAGGCCGGAGTCGCTTTTTTCCGCATGAGCGGCGCGGATTTTGTAGAAATGTTTGTGGGGGTCGGCGCGGCGCGTGTACGCGATTTGTTCAAGCAGGCGCGGAGCAAGGCTCCGTGCATAATTTTTATAGACGAGTTGGATGCCATAGGCAAAAGCCGTATCAACAGTATCGCGGGCGGCAACGATGAACGCGAACAGACTCTTAATCAGCTTCTTGTCGAGATGGACGGTTTTGACGGTACTTCCGGTCTTATAATTGTAGCGGCGACAAATCGTCCGGACGTACTGGATCCCGCCTTGCTGCGTCCCGGACGTTTTGACAGGCAGGTCTTGGTTGACCGCCCCGACCTTGCCGGACGCGAAGCAATATTGAAAATCCACGCCAAGGCGGTTAAACTGGGCAGTTCCGTTGACTTAGCCGCTATAGCCCGCAGGACATCCGGGTTTGTGGGTGCGGATCTTGCAAACATTGTAAACGAAGCCGCTTTGCTTGCCGTACGCGCCGGACGAAAAACTGTTGAACAGCAGGATTTTAGCGAAGCTATCGAAAAAACTGTTGTGGGTTTACAAAAAAAGACCCGGGTCATCAACCCCGAAGAACGGCGCATTGTCGCGTACCACGAAACAGGCCACGCTCTTGTTTCCGCTTTTACGCGGGGCAGTGACCCGGTACAAAAAATCTCTATCATACCGCGCGGTTTTGGCGCTTTGGGCTACACGCTCAATATGCCGGTTGAAGACCGCTATCTGTCTACGGAAGATGAATTGCTGGGCAAAATTGACGTGCTGCTTGGGGGCCGTGCGGCGGAAGAGCTGGTTTTTGAAGAAATATCGACAGGCGCGGCCAACGACATAACTAAGGCGACTGATATTGCCAGAAAAATGATAACCGATTACGGCATGAGCGGACGGTTTCGAAACGTAGCGCTTACTTCGCGCGGCGCGGGTATGATGGGCGGCAGCACGGCTCAGGAACCGGTTTTTCATCGTGAATATGCCGAAACAACCCAACAGTATGTTGATGAAGAAATATCACGCATTGTGAACGACCGCTATCTTTTGGTAGAAGAAAAATTGCGGTCGCACAGGGATTTGCTTGACGAAATCGCCAAACTTTTGCTGGACAAAGAAACAATAGACGAAAAAGAGTTCAAGTCTATTCTTGCCGGACAGCCTATTGCGGAGAATACAAGTCATGAAGCCTGAGATATTTACTTTTTGCGATTTCGCCCAAGAAAACGGCGGCAAATTAACAATCATAGGTACTTTCGACACAATTATCACGCGTTCTTTCCCATGTGTTCATCCGCAATTATTTGTAGTTATCAGGATGCGTTTTAATATAGGCGAGTTTAACATCCACTCTTTCCGTATAGAAGCTGTTGATCTTGACGGCGCAAATTGTATGAAGCCTCTCACCGGTTCAATAAATGTAAAGAGCGCGGGAAACGCTACAGCCGTATCCCATTTTTTTTTCGCCGTAAACAATATGTGCTTTAACAATCCGGGCGTTACAAATTTTGTATTGTACATTGACGATAGAGAAATTAGTTCCATACCGCTATATGTTAGAAAAGGCTAAACATAGCGGCAAGCGAGGGGCAGGCGATTCGATTTGCGCGACAGGCATAAAAGACTTTTCCGCAATTCATAATAGTTAGGCGGTGGCAAAAAATGTTGTTTGCTTGTTCCTTTATAAAGGTCATATTCTCGCCGTCAGTCAATAACAAAGACGGCAAAGATATTGAGAAACAATACCTGCCACCCCGCAAAGAAATTGGACTTGTTCAATAACCCGGTTGCTTATCGAAAAAGTTTTTAGCGGTTGTTGGCCAAGCCATACATGGCCGCCATGTATGGCTTGCAAAAACTGAGGTTTCCGAACAACTCTATTATATCTTTTCCAGTATTTTATTTATCCATGCCGGAAATGCGGAATATTTTTCCTTAAAACTCATTCTTAAATTAGGAAACGCGCTAAGAGGCTTTAACAATCCGCGTATTTCATTCGGCAGTTTTTTATTTAAATTTTCGCCGTCCAAATCGGTATCAAACGCAGGTATAAATTTCTTTCCTTTTTCAATGAGTTTTGAAATATCAGCTTGAAATTCCTTGAAATTCAATATGGATCTTATTGAATGTTCAAGATCAAGCATAAAATACGCAAATAAAACGCCCGCGATAAAATATGAATAATACGGCCCCAATATCATTATTCTTTTTAATACAAACGGCTGTATTATTAAAATATCTATAGTCGCGAATAAAGCCCAAATTATAGAAAATTTTAAACATATTCTTCCGTTCAAATTAAAACGCCGCTTACTATAATCCCATAATTTTAATTTAAATATTTTTTCTAAAATCCACGAGGCAAAATATTCCAGAAAAGTAGGCGATAAAAGTGTAACAGCTGAAGATAATATCAGCGGAAATTTTTGAGTTGCTATATTGATGACGTTTATAATTAACGCCCCAAAACCGTAAATGAGCAGAAAAGGGCCTGACAAGAAACCCGCGTTAACGAATTTTTTCTCTTTATATGAACGGTATATTGTTTCAATAATCCATCCAACAAATGACATGACGCTAAAATAAAGAAAATATTCTAAAACTTTTCCCGGCAACATATCCATGAATAAGGTTTAATATCAATTTTATATTAAGTCAATGGACTTGTTTAAAACCCGGCTGCTTATCGAACAAGTTTTTAGCGGCTGTTGGCCAAGCCAAGCATGGCCGCCATGCTTGGCTTGCAAAAACTGAAGTTTTTGAACAACCCCAACGGACTTGCTCGTCAGTTCGGTTGCTTGTCGGCTGATAACAGGGTGAGCTTACAAGTCCTTCGCTGAAGCCTTAGAAAACTGCTGTTTTAACGGAAGAGGAAACTTTAAGTTTAAAAACAACTCTAATAAGAAACTGGACTTGTTCGCCAACCTGATTGGTTGTCGCCCAAGTCGTTTTTAAACGGAAGTTGTTCGAAAACTGAAGTTTCCGAACAACTCTACTATATTTAATCAGATGCCAAGCGTCATGTTGAGTTCTTTTTTCAAAACATCAAAACCAACTCTGGTAAGCGTTTTTCCCAAACGTTCCCCCGCTTTACCATTGGCTTCGTAGAATCGAATCACCGCGTCGGCGGCATTGAAAACTTGAGCGCGTTCAAAAAGAACCGGCAAAAGATATGCGCCGGTTTTTATTTCATTTCCAAACATTCCGCCAAAAGACAGCAAATAGCCGTTTTTTCCACGCCACGCATCCTCCGGACAGCTTTTAATACATTTCCCGCAGTAAACGCATTTACTTTTGTCAAAAAAGAAATGTTCTTTTTCCGTTTCAGAGACTATTTTTATCGCGTCGTAAGCGCATACGGCCTCGCAAAGCCCGCAGAACGAACATTTAGCGTCACACCATTCGGGCATGGAAATCCCTTTAATACCAAGATCGTTTTCTTCCGCTTTAAGACAGTTGTTTTTGCAGCCTGTTATCCCGATTTTAAATTTATGAGGCAGTTCCCTGCCAAAGTAACGCTTGTCAAGCTCTTCCGCGAGAACGGTAGTTTCGACAGCTGCCGAAGGACAGACGGCGCTTCCCTGACAAGCCGTTACCGTGCGCACTCGCGGGCCGCAAACTCCGATTGATACGCCTGCTTCTTCAAGTTCCCGCTTTACCGCCTCTACATCCTTAACGTCAATAAACGGTACTTCCACCCCTTGCCGCGATGTAAGATGGACGTAAGAATTCCCGTATTTTTCGGCGGCCTCACTGATTTTTTTAAGTTGTTTACTGGTGAGTTGTCCGCCGATTACTTTTAGGCGCATAGAAAACTTTCCATTCTGCGCCTGCCTCATAAAGCCGCCTTTCTTTAGCGCGGCATAGTCAATACTAATTTCTTCAGCCATAAATCCCCCAAATTACTAAGCCTTGTAATTTAATAGGTTATATTGGCCGGTGTTTAATCGTCAATATACCGGCGCCGTACTTCCGGTTTCGGGAAAATTCAAGGTTTTTGTTAAACGGCAAAGAAGTAAACCCGCTGGCAGGGTGGGCCGCAGTCTACAGTCGCGTATGCCAAGCGCACTTTGCTTGTTGAAGGCGTGGCAGGAAAGCGGCTGGCCGCCCCGCGGCGGGTTCGGGTAGCAGTCTACAGTCGCGTATGTCAAGCGCCCTTTTCTTGCTGGGGGCAAAGGAGTGAAGCGGCTGGCCGCCCCGCTGGCGGGCGGCGCGGGATGAAGACAGGGGGGCGCATCAGTTTTATCCCCATCAGAGACAGCCGCTCAAACAGTTCCCGCGATATATCCCCCCGGTCTCCAAAGAGTTTTACCCGCAATTCGCGGCATAAATGGTCTATTACATCAGGAGCCCGGTCGTCCACATTGCCGCGGCTCAGATAAAAAGCGCATATCTCTCCACGTTCGTTGATTATCAGGCGGAGCTTAAACCCGTAAAACCGGCCGGTTGAGCTTTTCCCCCTCTGCGCATATCCTTTGAACACTTTATGCCGGTATATACGCCGGTTATGACATACTTTCACCGGTGTTGAGTCGATAAAACCTATACCGGTTGGCTTCCCTCGCCGGAAAAATTGGTTATAAAGGGCTAGGGGGAGGGCGCTGTA
>JAITDS010000222.1 GCA_031282435.1 Spirochaetaceae bacterium | reverse complement strand
TGCCGGGTAGTTACCAATAATTTCATGACACAACCGGGTCGTTTATCTCATCAAGAAAGTCTACAACCCGCGCATGAAATATTTAACAAAATACAGCCCTTATTGCCTCTGTATCGTTTCCCGGCACGTTTTATATATACTTAGCCATATCCATAAATTGAAACTGTTCTATTTTACTAATTTTAGACTGCTTACAAGACTTTTTTTCTCCCTCTTTACAATAAAAACCGTTGTTAAGCGCGTACAAAGCTATCTGTGTTCTATGCTTTAGATTTGCCTTTTGCAGTATAAGGGAAATGTAATTACGAATCGTCCCTTCTTTTAATTGAAGGGCTTCAGCTATCTGCTTATTTGAAAAACCCTGCGCGACAAACGCCGCAATCTGGGATTCGGCACGAGTTATATGCAACGGCGACACTTGCGGCTCGTCTTGAGCTGAAAGCCCAAAATGCTCTTCGCGCTTTTTTCTTACTATTTGTGAAAGCATATTAAAGGCTCGCATTTCTACTTCACGGCATAGATAACTATTTCCCATATTTACATTCCGTATCGCTCTGTTTATTTCATTAAATATGGAACTTCGCAGCAAAAAACCGGTAACCCCGTAAAAAACGGCGTTAAGTATCGTTTTATCGTCCATTTTCTCCGCGATAATTATAATTGAAGATGACGGACAGCGCGTATGTATAGACGACACAATCTTTAACCCGTCAAGAAAAGGCAAATCTACATCTAAAACAACAACATCCGGTTTAAATTGATCTGTCAATTTTATCGCGTCATACCCGTCTTTTCCAACGCCCACTACTTCAAAGTCAACTTGCGTCAAAAGCAAATTCTTTATTGTCTCCCTAAACGGAGTTTGGTTATCGATCAATACAATTTTCATAATAGCCTCCAAACAAACGATTTTCAAGCGCTAAAGACCTGTTTTTCTTTATAATATAAATAAAAATAAGTCTTTTAACCTGTAGAAAAAAATTATGCCCCCGCCGGCTAATATTTGCAAGAAAAATTTTGCAAATTATTACAATTGTCATTATTTTTTTGAAAAATCTTCCCGTATAACGAAACGCCATGCCGGTCCGGATCCGGCGACGCACTCTATAGACAGGTTTCCAAATTGATAGACACCGGGCGCCTCTATCAAGATAGAGGCACATTCTTCCAGCGTGGGCTGCTTACACTGCAAGGCGCTAAGAATTCCATCACGCGCCTCAAACTTAATAGAACCGATTGCATACGCGGCTTTCCGAATCGTAGAACGGCGCGGCGCGGGCGCGGTGTTCTTTTGCTCCGTATGTTCCGTAACACGGTCATACGCTAAAAAAAGGGCTTCTTCGCGTATAATCTGACTTTCCGCGGCGAATTTACTAAGAGCGCACAGCAGTTTACCGTCTGATGCCTCCTCCCAGTTGATGCGCCTAAGCGCCTCGGCGCTCAAAAATTCCGCCGTAAGCGCCTGAGTCTCGGCCAAAGCAATAACGGCCTGCCGCCAATCGGGAAAATACTCGTCCAGCACGGGGATAAGGCGGCGGCGTATGCGGTTACGCAGATAACGCTCATCTTTATTGCTGGAATCTTCGCGCCAAGAGAGGTTTTTTTTCAAAAGGTAGCCGGTTATTTCGGCGCGGCTTAACGTGATAAGCGGACGAAGAATAGGCCCGTTACGTTCAGGCATCGCGGCAAGACCGGCGGGTCCGGCTCCGCGCAGGATACGGAGCAGTGTATTTTCCAGCATATCGTCACGGTTGTGGGCAATTACAATAAAACGCGCCTTCAATCTTTCCGCTTCCTGCCGTAGCGCGGCATGGCGAAAGTCCCGCGCCGCCGCCTCAATTCCTAAGCGCCGCGCTGTTTTTTCGATTAAACCTTCCGCCGCCGTAACAACACGGCAAGACACGTTAAGTTTTTCGCAGTATGCCTCCACCGCCGCCGCATCGGAAAGGCTCTCATCGCCGCGCAAAGAATGATTAATATGTATGACGTGGAGGCAAAATCCGGAACGCAGGGATGCGAGGGCGCTTAGTAATGCCGTAGAATCCGCCCCGCCGGAAACAGCGGCAAGCAACACATCGCCGTCCTTTACTCCCGCGGATTCTAACGAGTCAAAAACAGTTTTTTCAAGCTGTAGCATAAGGCAGGTGAAATTGGCGGCAAAATTTTGCGGCGGAGTGTTAAACCCCGCCGCAATAAACGTAAAAGAAAACAGGCCCGTAAGCGCCTAATTAACTTTTCCGGCTAGTAATGCGGCTTATTTTTTACCGCAGGCCTCTTCAACATCGTCAAGGAAGGAATCGGCAAACAAAACCGCGTCCATTATAACGTCCGCCGTCCTAATGGCGGTGTTAAGCTGGACTTCGCAAGGATTTACTATGGCGGAAGTAAGCCCCGCGCCGATTGACATCGCAATCATGAATGAATTTACAATCGGACGTACATGCTTCGGCATTCCATTGGAAACGTTGGAAAGACCGCCCGTTGAATTTAAGCCCTGTTCTGAAAGGTAGCGTATAAAATTAAGAACGTCTTTCTGCTTGTCCTGCATACCTTTAATTACAACAAAGAGAGGATCAAACCACATATCCGTAGGCTCCATCCCCAGACCCATGCCGTGTTCCAGCAATTCCTGGCAGTATTGCTCACGCTCGCTGTTGTCGCCCGGAACGCCTTCTTTGGAGCAAAGCGCGAATACGATTGCGTCGTTGGCGGCGGCCACATCAACATACTTTTTACGTTCACCCGCATCGGCGGAGTTTACAATCGGCTTGCCTTTTGAACGGTTGTAGACTTTGATGCCGTCTTCAATTTCGCTGATGTCCGCGGTATCAAGGGCTATCGGCACATTGTCAAATCTTTCCTGAAGAATTTTAATTCCCCAAGCCATAAGTCCTTTACTGCCCTTCCGCGCCGGCCCTATGTTAAGGTCAAGGTATGTAGCGCCCGCTTTAAGCTGTTTCTCCGCCCTTTCAAGGATGGGTCCCGGATCCCGTTCATCCATAGCCTTTTTAATGGACGGCGCGATACAGTGAATATTTTCACCAATCATAATGAATTTCTCAGCCATAATTTTCTCCTCGTATTATGCTTTGTGTTTTTTATGCGAAAAGCGGGAACTTCGCGGCTCCCGCTCCAGCTAGAACTATTTAAGATCTTTCATGAACTTAACAATACCGACAGCCTCGTTTGTTCCTACTATAATTTTCCATCCGGCAAGAGCTTCTTCCAACTCGCCTTTAAGAACGGCAACCTTGCCCGGAAGTATGAGCGTCTTGTTTTTGCACTTATCTTCGCACTTTTCTTTGATGAATTTAGCGATTGAGCCGGCGGTAAGTTTGCCGGCGGCCCATGCGGTAAGCACCGAATAACCGCCCGCGTCCGAGATGATAAGGTTTACCGGAACGCCGGAACGTTCGTATTCACCGGATACTATGAAGTAAGTCAACGCAAAATCTACCGTTGTGGCGCAAATCGCGTTTTCGTCCGCGCCGTTTATCGGGTAAACACCCGGCTCGACGCGCATTGGTTTTTGCGGGTCGGTAAAGATATTTTGACGGAGGCCGTACAACGGCAACGCCGCCGCATAATCCATACCGGTCATAATAATTATCGAGCCGTACTTTAACGTGAAAATTGACGCAAGGCCAACCTCGCGCTCGTGGTCGCCGCCTGAAAGACGGCTAAGGTTCACTATGGAAGGATAGCCAAACGTTCGGTCGCCGCCTTTAGGATTAAGCGCCGTGCGTCGTATCTCTACGGCATTGGTAAACGCGTCTTTTATAGACTTGCTTCCAACATCAAGTACGAGATTATTGTTACCCGCGGCTTCAATTTTCTGAACCAGGTCGTACAAGGCATCAAGCGATTCGGCCCGTACGCCAAGCAGGACTCCGGCATCGGAAGCAATCTTGCTCATTTCGGCAAAATTCGATTCGTTAGCGCCGTTCAAAATGGGTTTATTCGCCTTGCAAATATCCAACGCTTCTTTCGCGGCGCCGGTGTCGGTACAATCGAGTATGACTAAACGCTCCGCGGCATTGGCTTTCTTTACCGCGTCTATGAATTTGGACTTGTCACCTGTAAATTCAACGTTGACAACCTCGCAAAACATACGCTCGCCAATGCGGACATAGTCAACTTTTTTGGCTTCCTCAATAACTTTGTCTACATTGTCGCCGTTTACATTTACGCCGTACAAACATTTTGAGACAAAGGTCTTTTCATGGCGGAACAAAACCGTTTCCCCGCCCAGCGAAAATTCGAATTTGCCTTTGCCAACTGTGAATTTCTTCATCGGCGGGGCGGATGCCTCGCTCAATTTTTTAAGGTCTTCCGGTTTAATATAGGGGCATTTGTCGATTGTTATGCCGCCTTGGGCTACTTTCATAGCAAAAGCCATACAGGTAGGACAACCGCACTCTTTACAGTTTGTCTTTGGTGTAAACTTAAAATAATCTAGTCCTTTTAATGCCATTTTACTTCCTCCTTAAACCAAAGCCGCTACGAGCGCGGATACGGTTTCTACCGATTTTGGGTGTTTTAGAATAACCGCGTTAGCCCCTGCCGCAATGACGGCGGACGCGGTGCAGACTTCCATATCTATTCCACGCAGTTCCTGATTACCCCATTCAGGGAAATCCGCTTCGGACGCTACGGCTTCTTTTACGCCCCACGCCTCTTGTCCTACCGGAGTAACCACCGGAACCTGAAGCTGGGCATCAGACTGAGCCAGCGCCGCCGATTTGATGCGGTCCATCGTGGAAATAAGATATTCGAAGCCGTATCCCGCCGCCGACTGCCCGACATTCATTACTACGTTATCCAGCGTAACTCCTGTTTGGCTTATAACTACGTTGAGCTGCTTGGCAAGGTTTATATCTACCGCTGATTCCGCGCCTATTTTAGCTTTATAAGCCTGAACAGCGCCTACCGCCACTTTTTTGTAGTTCTCTTCTTTGCAGGACATAAATAAAACATTTTTGCCTTCCAACGCTTCGGCGCATTTATTGAAAAGATCGCCGTCTTTCTCGACGTTTTTGCATCCTTCTATAACGAGTGGAAGCGTTACAACATCCGCGACTTCTTTCGCCAGCTTTACGCAGTCTTCGATAGACTTATTCTCGCCATTCGGGTCGGCGCTTTCCATGTAGATAGCTATAAAACTAACGCCCGGAGCGCTACACGCTTTCTTGGCAAAATCCGGAATAGTTTTACATCCCTCGTAGAACTTCTTTAATCCGGGCAAATCAAGGTTTGGCCCCTTGTCCGAAATCTCGATACCAACTTTGGGGGGGTTCTTGATAGGATCGTCAAAACTGTACAACGGAGTAACACTTTCTCCACCCAGCACCAACGCTTTTTCCCCCGTTCCAACCGTTACTTCTCTAATGGAAGCATTGAATTTCTGCGGAACACGCTTAAACGGCATACCTTCTTCTCCTTAAAATTGCACTAGAGTTGTTCAGAAACACAAAGTTTCTGCAAGTCAAGCGTAGCTTGACCCCCAAACAAAGTTTGGCCAAATTCCTCTAAAAACGGACTTGCGCTCTCTAAAATAGAGAATCGGCAACCAACCGGATTTTGAACAAGTCCGTTTATACCTGTTGGCTTATTTCTTATATTTTCGCATATTATCGTTAATCCGTCAATCAAAATTTTGGTGGCGGGCAAAAAATGTTGTCTGCTTGTTCCTTTTTGCTATAATTCGTTTACTGACAATACTTTAGCATACATCTTTACCAAGAAAGTTCACACTTTTCACCCGCTACCGAAATTTTAAAGGTGTTAAAAAAACGCTTAGATCCGGCGGTCTTGAGTTTCTACCTAAGCGGAACGCTGCCCTGCTTAGGAAAAACCCGGAAAGGTCAACGCGCCTTACTCTATAGGCAGCAATTCCGGTTTCAAATATGAAAAACATCTATAAGTTTATCAAACATACGCTTTTAGGCCGCGCAAGCTATGATAAAAGTATGCGGTTATCCGGTATGGTGTAGGAGTTCGGAAGGACAAGTACCGGTTGTATCGCTTGCCGGGGCAAGCAATTGACCCCGTATTCGCGTTTAACAACCGGTAGACGCATTTGCTTCTTGGGAAGCAGTCTTAGTCGATTGCTACCCCGAATAGACGCATGGTTACTATACCGGAGTTCCGACGGACAATCAAGTTTTCAGGAGGCGCGTATGCTGTTTATAGGAATTGACTTACACACAAATCGGTTTACCTGTTCTTATCGGGATGAGAACTCATCAGTAAACCAAAAGTCCAAACAGACGGAAACCTTTGACCTAACAGGTTTAAGACGGCGTGTGTTTGCGGAAATTTTTCAGGTGCTGAAGAAACAGGAATATCATTACGGGCGGGAGGCGGAAAAACATGAGATGAAGATGAGGCAGTACTGGCGTTTTTTAGAAAAACAAAAGAGGCATGAAATATTGAAAACAACTGCTTTACCACCATGTCCGGGGTTTGCGCTTCGCGCAAACTTAGAAAGCTCAACGCGCAAAGCGCGTTGAGCCGCGCAAGCGATTGTAGGGGTGCGAAGCAGCCACGCCGCCCCGCAGGTGCGGCGTGGCCGGAGCGCGAAAGCGCGTAGCCCCGAAAAGCGCGGTTTTCGCCTGCCGCAGACGTGTCTGCGGCAGGCGAAAATGCGCCCAAAATGAAAAAGGGTAAAATATCATATTACATATATCAAAGAATATTCAAAATTCTTTTATCGCCGTCCCGCTTTGTTATTCCTTGCGTATCCAAGAAATCAAGCATGGCAAGACTGCATTTTCTGTTTACTCCGGCGGCATCCCGCAGGGCGGCAACCGTTATGTCGCAGTCCATTGAGGCAAGCAGTTTGACCAGTTCCTGCCGGGTCAGGCCGGGTAGAAGAAGACCGCCTTCTAAAGTTTTTAGACTGCCGTTTTCATGAAGATAGTTAAGCGCCCGTTTTATATAAGCCGGCGTAACCGCGCCCGCGCCTAGTTTTTCCTCCAGATTGGAGAATTTTAACAGATTGAAGGCCGCCGCCTCACATTCTTTCTGTATGCGTTCCGCAAGTTCCAATAATTTCTTATCCGGCGACTTATTAAAGGCCGCCGCCTTGTAACAATCTTTTTCAAGCATCTCGATAGAGGCGTTTTTTGCGGCTATTATGCGCAGTAAGTCCTTAAAATCCACGAGCGTAATTTTATCCGCCCCGTGAATCCCGCTTATGGAGGTATACAGCCTTTCCGCGTCTATTCCGGCAAGTTCGGGGTACTTTGCGTGAAAGTCCGTGATTAGACGCAGCACGGAGCAGGCGGTTTTATTGAACGCGCTTTCGGAAATAAAATTACGTGCCTGTCCGAATTCCAAAATTTCGTATTTATCTGAAGCGGAAGTCAGCAGTTCTAGTTTTTCGTTGAATGTTTTTTTATCCATTTGAGACAGCGCGGCCAGTCCGGACAGGTTTATCACACCTTTATCATGGATAATCGCCGCAAGCAGGGGTACGGGCGCGAAATTTCTTGATAGTTCCGACGTTATTTTGGCCTTTTCCCCGCGTTCAAGCCGTCCTTTTGCGGGATCGGCGTTGGGTAGCATGATGCGTCCGCCGCCTATGGTGGCAAGGGGGCTGTAAAAACGTATTACAAACCGTTGTCCGGCGGCGGCGATTATTTTTGATTCGGGCAAGATTTGCGCGGGACCTTCGCCGCCCGGCATTATGGCGGAGTTTTTTTTGCCGCCTTCCATATTAAGCAGTGAAACTCTGGCGGTAATGTCCGCGGTTCCAACATGGAGTCTTACTCTTTGCCAGTGGCTTACGCCTTTAGGCGCTGAGGGCAGTACGCGAAGCCAAACGTTCATGCAGCCGGTGGCGGTAAACGCTTCTTTCGCGCAGACCGCGTCCCCTCTTTCTATGTCTTCCCGCGAAGCGAATGAGAGGTTTAACGCCGCCCTTTGGCCTGCCGTAACGGAGTTTGCGCTTATTCCGTGCGTCTGTAGGGAGCGTATTTTCCCCGCCGCGCCGCCCGGCATGATTTCAACTTCGCTTCCGGTTGAAACGCGGCCTTGATAACAGGTTCCGGTTACTACGGTTCCTAGTCCTTTTTTGCTAAAAATCCTGTCTATGGGCAGGAAAAATGCCCCTTCTCCAGTTCTGGCCGGGATTTTATTTGTTATTTTTTCGATTTCTTCAAGTATGCGCGGGATGCCTTCGCCTGTTACGGTTGAAACCGGAATTATTGCCGCGCCTTCCAAGCAGGTTCCACGTATTATTTCGGAGGCTTCCATAGCGGCGATTTCTAGGGTCTCCTCGTCAACTATATCCTTTTTGGTCAGCGCGACCAGCCCTGTTTTTACCCCAAGTATGTCAAGAATATCCAGATGTTCCCGCGTCTGCGGCATCACCCCTTCGTTTGCCGCTATTACCAGCAAGGCAGCGTCTATTCCGGCTGCCCCCGCCGCCATTTGTCTTATAAAACGCTCGTGTCCCGGCACGTCTATTATGCTAACCGTTTTGCCGCCGGGCAATTTAAGAGGGGCAAATCCCAGCTCTATCGTGATGCCGCGGCGTTTTTCTTCTTCAAGCCGGTCGCAGTCTATCCCCGTCATCGCCCGTACAAGCGTCGTCTTGCCGTGATCTATATGTCCGGCGGTGCCGATTATAAACGGATATTCCACCACCCGCCCGTCAGTGGGGCCGCCGGCGGCTTTACCGCCTTGACCTTTGTCAGAACACGGGCCTTCCCTACCGTCCACTAATGCTTTTCCTCCCTCGCTTTTTACAAGAAAATATGTCTTTGCTTACGGGTAAGCTTGCTTATAGATGCACACAAGATTTCTAAAGGGGGGCGCTGTTTCCGGCATGGCCTCGCAAACCGTCCCTGCCGTTACGCGCCCCCCTCGCTACAGCCCCGCCGTACGGCGTGGCTTCCACTACCCCCCCGCCAGCGGGTTTCCTGCCCCGCGTTCAGCAAGAAAAGGGCGTTGACTTCCGAGGTCTGCTGCCCGCGCTTAACGCGCGGGCGCGTTGACTTTAGCCGCCGCCCGTTGCCAGCGGCTTTTCCGCCACCCGTTTTCTAATCCGCGTAAATCCGCGCAATCAGCGGATATTTATTCGCAGTCATTCGCGCAATTCGCGGATACGGCGTTTTAACTAAAACTACCGGCGTACTGTTCATAGAACGAAGTATCAAAGTTACCGGAACGGAAAACAGAATGATTTATTATAGACTGCTGAACGGGCAAATTTGTTTTTACACCCTCGATTACAAGTTCCGAAAGGGCGCGGGACATACGCTCAAGCGCGGCGTTTCTGTTTTCAGCGTGGACTATCAATTTGGCCACCATAGAATCGTAGTGCGGCGGTATATCGGCCCCGCAGTATAAAAACGAATCGAAGCGGGTGCCGGGTCCGCCGGGGACTTCAAGCCGTGTAATTTTTCCCGGAGAAAGGGCGTTTATACGACATTCAATAGCGTTTCCTTGAACAGCTTGCACTCCGTTTTGAATTTCCATACGGTTTTCTACACAGGCAAGTATCTGCTGGCGGACAATATCGATTCCGGTACGCATTTCGCTTACCGGATGTTCAACCTGAATACGGGCGTTCACTTCCATAAAGTAGAAATCTTCCCCGTCCACCAGAAATTCAATAGTTCCCGCGCCCGTATATTTCAATTCGCTGAACATTTTAGCGGCTCCGGCAGTCATTTTATCCCGCATAGCGGCGCTTACCACCGGAGAAGGGCTTTCTTCAATCAGTTTTTGATGATTTTGCTGTACACTGCAATCCCGTTCTCCAAGTATAGCGACCGAACCTGCCCCGTCCGACAAGATTTGAAGCTCGACATGGCGCGGTTTTTCAACAAAACGCTCAATAAATACCCTGTTGTCGGAAAAATTTGCCTCCGCCTCACGCATACAAAGCCGCAAATTTACGGAAAGTTCTTCCATGGAGCGGACAACACGCATTCCTTTACCGCCGCCGCCCGCCGCCGCCTTTATAATCAGCGGAAAACCAAGCTCTTTTACCGCCTTTTTTGCCTCGTCAGCATCCGCTACCGCGTCTTTTGTTCCCGGCGTAATGGGCAGTCCGAAACGAAGCGCCGCCGCCCGCGCCTGTACCTTGTCGCCCAGCAGGGCTATTGTGTCAGGCTCCGGCCCTATAAAATGGAGACCCGACTTGCGGACAAGCCGCGCAAATTCAGCGTTTTCCGACAAAAAACCTACTCCGGGATGAACCGCGTCGCAGTTTTGCCGGAGAGCCGTCATGATAAGGTTTTCGGTAACAAGATAACTTTTCGCGGCGGGCGGCGGGCCTACGCAAACCGCCTTGTCCGCAAGCCGGACGTGAAGACTTTCCGCGTCGGCAACGGAGTATACCGCAACGGTTTCTATGCCCATTTCACGGCAACTGCGTATTATACGGACGGCAATTTCACCGCGGTTCGCTATTAAAATACGTTTTATCACTTTTTAAAGCCTTCTTACTTCGAATAAAGTCTGCCCGTATTCGACCATATCGCCGTTTGAAACTTTTACGGAGATAATTTCACAGTCGAATTCCGCCACCAGTTTATTCATCATTTTCATTGCTTCAAGTACGCAAAGAATGTCCCCCGCCTTAACGGTTGAACCCGCTTTTACAAAAGGCTGCGCGTTTTGCTCGGAAGAAGCGTAAAATACACCTACGATAGGGCTTTTAATATTCTCTATTTCACCTTTATCATCAGCAACAGATGCCGAACTTGGAGGAGTTACAGGCTTTGATTTACCGGCGGCAACGGTTACGGAATGTCCCGCCGCCTGACTTTTTTGTTCGGATTGTTCGTACTGCCGCGGCGGCGGCGTTTCAGGCAAGCCGCTGTCCCTGCGAAGGGTAATGTGAACCCCTTCGCCGGAGAATTCAAGCTCTGACAAGGAACTTGCGTTAAATTTATCAATTAAATCAAAAATTATTTTTTCATTCATCATCTACTCCAAAATTTTTATCTTATCCGGTAATTGTACCGCGATTTACGGGTTTTAGCGGTGTGGTAATATCCCGCCACTAATAACACTATAACATTATTTCATCCTATATGCCTAGTTTTACCGCCGGCCACCAGTGGGGCGGCCAGCCGCGTCCCTCCATTGCGTTTAGTTTGAAAAGGGCGGTTGGCATACGCGCCTGTCTGCCCCCCCCCCCCCCGCCAGTGGCTTCCTGCTTTGCCGGTTACAACGAAAAGGGCGTTGGCTCCCGAAGTCCGCTGAACCTGCTTAACGCATGAGCGCGTTGACTTTAGTCGCCGCCACCCGCAAATCAGAAAGCTAACGCGCTGAAAGCGCGTTGAGTTGCGCAAGGGATAGAAGCGGTATGAAAACGCTTGCGTTTTCATAAGAGCGGATAGCCCGGTCGCCGCGTAGCGGCGATGCGCCCGAATTCCGATTATCGAATTTGGGTGCGGTTTTACCTGTTTCGCGGGCAAAATAGTTCACCAAACTGTTTTGGGCCGCAATTGCCTGCGCGAACTTGTCGTGATACGGCTTAGCAACTATAATAAATATCAAGCATACCGCATACAAGCGGGATAATTCATGTTAAAAAGGTAAAACAAGGTTGCTAATCTTTTCACAATTAAGCTCACGCCGGATAACGCATAAATCGTTGTACGGTAACGAATTGCGTGCTGTCAGCACGGCATCTGGGGTTGAAAAGACTAGTAATTTACCCGGACGGGAGAAAACATGGGGAAAATTGAAATAAGGGAAGGGCAGCCTGACGACGCGCCGCTTTTGCTGGAGTTCATTCGGGGGCTTGCGGATTATGAGCATCTTCTTGAACAGGTAGACGCGAATTTAGAGGAACTGCGGCGTACAATTTTCATTGATAAAATGGCGGAAGTTCTGATAGCCGAATACGATGGAGATGCCGCCGGTTATGCGTTGTTTTTTCATAATTATTCAACTTTTAAGGGAAAGGCGGGGCTTTACATTGAAGACCTGTTCGTAAAACCGGAGCTTAGGGGAAAAGGAGTGGGTAAGGCACTTTTTAAGCGGCTTGCCGGTATAGCGGCCGGTCGTAACTGCTGGCGGATTGAATGGTCATGTCTTGACTGGAACACGTCTTCCATAAACTTTTACAAGAGTCTTGGCGCGGTTCCGCTGTCCGCTTGGACTACATACCGCCTAACGGACGATAAATTCAAGACAATGCTATGAAAAGGTATGCTGTTGCTATGAAACTTTGTGTAAAACTGACTGCTGCTGTTGTAATATTTTGTTCCTGCGAGAGAGGTGTGGCGCAGGGAAGCGCAAAAACAGAGGCCGCCGTTGGACCGGACACGAAAATTGCCGACGTTTCGGAAAATGTAGTCGAATCTGCGGAGAATCTGCGGCTGCGCGAGGCGCTTAAGCTGGCAAACATTCCTGAAGCCATGAGCAGCAAGATAGTCGCGGCGGGTGTGTCTGTCTTTCTGCCGGATCTTGCTAAGGCTATGGAGGGCGACCCTTTCCTGTACCGGCTTGTTGACAAACAGCACGCCTTGCCGGAAGGTTATGAACCGGACGATCTGGTAAAACTGGATAATAACGGCACATACCGCGTTGGCCGCTCCGATCTGCGTCTTAGAAGGGAGGCGGCGGAAGCGCTGGAACATATGAGTAAAGCGGCGCGCGCGGAAGGGATTACTCTTATAGCATCCTCCGCGTACCGTTCATTTGATTATCAAAAGGAAGTTTATCAACGCAATGTCCGGGAGAGCGGACAGGAAACCGCCGACCGCGAATCGTCCCGACCCGGCTTTAGCCAGCATCAGTTGGGTTTGGTAATTGATTTTGGTTCAATCACGGACGAATTTGCCAAAACCCCGGCAGGTCGTTGGATACTGAAAAACGGCCCGGCTTACGGCTGGTCATTATCGTTTCCCGACGGCTATGAACAGTTGACCGGATACCGTTGGGAAAGCTGGCACTATCGTTACACGGGCGCGGCGCTGGCCGCTTTTATTGACAAGTGGTTTAACGGCATACAGCAGTACGCGCTTCAGTTTATCTATGCGTGGGAAAATTGTTGAGGTCTTGATATTTCGGTAATGCGCTAAACTTGTTGTAACTATTCAGCGGGGGGAGGGGGGGGGGGGGTGTC
>JAITDS010000136.1 GCA_031282435.1 Spirochaetaceae bacterium | reverse complement strand
CCAGAGCCTGAAAACTCTTCCCCAATCCCTCCCGTTCCCTCTTTTAGGACTCGACAGCGATAACGGCAGTGAGTTTATCAACGAATGGCTGCGGGACTGGTGTGAAACCAATGCCGTCCAGTTTACACGCGGCAGACCGTATCATAAAAACGACAACTGTTTCGTCGAACAAAAAACAACGCCTGTGTCCGCAAATACGCCTATGGAAAACATCTCTTGTTTACGATGTATTTTACGCCGTCAACCGGAGTTTGCTTACAGCAAACTCCGCAAAATCAAAACCGCGTATGCGGTTTTGAAAGCAAGCGCGTCCGCGCTTGCGACGCGCAAGCGATTGAAGCGGAATTAAATCGGACGGCGTAAAACGCCGTCCGATTTAATTATAGCGGAAAGCGCGGTTTTCACCTGACGCAGGCGCGCCTGCGTCAGGTGAAAATGCGCCCGTAATGAAAAATATGCCGCTAATACACTGTTGAAATCATACCAAACTTTGCATCTTCCCGAAACCGGAATCCCTGACTGGAAGTTGTTTAGAAACTACCGGGCCGCTATTATGATAACGGCGGGAATATGAAACTATGGATGATATGAACGCGCTATTCGAGCGTCTTAATATATCGCTGTCGTATATAGAAAATAAGGCGGTAGATAATAATGTCTTGTCGTTTTCTTACCGCGCCGCCGCCGGTGAATACTGTATATATATTAGAAAAAATCTTGATAAAGACGTTTACAATATTTGCGATACGCGTGAAAAAGCGCGCATACTTTACAATCATTTTACACGTACTCAGGCGCAAAAAAAACAATTCGATGAATTATTCCGTAAAAATATGCCGGTGATTTTTTTAAGACTGCCGGAGGATAAAAATATAAACCGGCGTATGGGTTTGTATTCAACATATATTTACGAGCGTTTTGCGGGTATCGCGCAGGCGATGGAAGTAAACAGCAAACTTTTCAAAGGCGATTGGCCCAATGTCCGCGCTCTGTTGGAAAAAAATACCGGCGGCAGTGTACGAAAACAGGAATATCTTTCTTATCCGCAAAAAGGATGGCCGCTTGGTCTTGATTGGATGACATATATGCTGCTTTTATGCGGAGATATGCGTATGTCGCTCGATGAAATTGGCAGCGGCGACGGGAATAAAATAAAAACCGGCGATATGAAGGCGTACAATGACGAATTGCTTGCCGAAAAACAAATTAAAGAAGCTCACGAAACTCGTAAAACTATTGTTGACGGTATTGATGATGACGAGCGGGTACGGCGCGGCAGAACGACTCACATCACAGGAGCGGCATCTTTTTATCCGGTAAGCGAATGTGATAGTCTTGACCAATTTATGCGCGTACTGCGCGAGCGCGGCATTATGAATAAAAAGCGGCGGCTTTTTACCGATATGCTTTACAATATCAACCGCAATAAATTCAATACGGATGTTTTCATTCCGCGCCGTGTTCGTATTTTTGATAAAACGCCGTCCGAGGTTTGTATACTGCTGGATGTTTCGGGTAGTGTTCCGGCGGGTTTTCTAAAACGTGTTATTCACACAATTATGCGGGCGGAAGGTGTTTTTAACAAGGAAAAAAGCCGTCTTGTGTGCTGGTCGGATAGTCTTTGTTCCGATACTCCGTTGTCGGAGACTCGCGCTATAATCGCGGGCGGTAGTACGCTCATGGCATCCGGCATTGAATACTGCAAAAAATACTTGAATGAATATTCTTCGTTTTTTATTGTAAGCGATTTTCAGGATGAAATAGGCGGCTGGATACGCGCCGCTAAAAATATACGGTCGCGTAAAACCGCGGTCGCGTACGACAGCCGCGCCGGGTACGGCGGGGAAAAGTGTTTTGCGGACTGGTTCAATTCGGCCGGTTCAAACGCGGACTACCGCAGAGAACAGGTAACTTTGAAGGAATTTTCCAGTGTGTTTGACACGGTAATGCTGACTAACTCCGCTATGGTTTAGGACGGGGGGAGGGGGCTTATAGCGGCGTTCAAATCCGCGGGCGTTTTCATTTTTTTATCAGTCGTTCATCAATCTTGTCTATATGTTTCCAGAAAACGGGCAAGCCGGCCTATTGCTTCTTTAAGTGTAACGTTGTCCGGTAGGAACACGATGCGAAAGTGGTCATGCAGGGGCCAGTTGAATCCTGTTCCATGCACTATCAGGATGTGTTCGGCGCGGAGTAAATCAAGCGCGAAGCGCATATCGTCCGTGATGTTGTAACGGGCCGTGTCGATTTTTGTGAAGCAGTACAGCGCTCCCGCAGGCGTTACGCACGATATTCCGGGTATCCGGCTTAGCAGTTCCATGACGGTGTTGCGTTGTTCAAAGAGTCTTCCACCCGGCATTACAAAATCTTTTATGCTTTGATAGCCGCCTAAGGCGGTCTGTATGCCGAACTGCGCGGGTACATTGGCGCAAAGGCGCATATTCGAAAGCATATTGAGTCCTTCGCGGTAGTCGTCCGCTATTTGTTTATTGCCGGACAGCGCCATCCAGCCGGCGCGGAATCCGGCGGCACGGTAGGCTTTTGAAAGTCCGTTGAACGAAACGGTCAATATGCCGCTGTCTATGCTTGCCATTGGTATATGGGTTACGCCGTCGTATGTTATGCGTTCATATATTTCGTCCGCAAATACGATGAGTTCGTGTTCATGCGCTATTTCCGCTATGCCTTCCAGAATTTTCCGGTCATAAACAGCTCCTGTGGGGTTGTTTGGATTTATTACGACTATCGCTTTTGTCGCGGAGTTCACTTTTGATTTTATGTCGTCAATGTCCGGATTCCACGCGGACTGTTCATCGCAGTGGTAGTGGACGGCTTTGCCTCCCGACAGGGTAATGGCCGCCGTCCAGAGGGGGTAATCCGGCATGGGAACAAGCACCTCGTCGCCGTTGTTCATTAGGGCCTGCATCGCTATCATTATTAGTTCGCTTACGCCGTTTCCGGTATAGATGTCGTCTATACCTACATCAAAAATGCCCTTACTCTGAAAATCGTGCATAATGGCTTTGCGCGCGGGAAATAGTCCTTTGGAATCTGAATATCCTTGCGCGTTTCGCATATTGATAATAATGTCGTGAATTATCTCATCCGGCGCGTTGAAGCCAAATGTCGCGGGGTTTCCTATGTTCAGTTTGAGTATCCGAAAGCCTTCTTTTTCAAGCCTGTTCGCCTCGTCAAGTACCGGCCCGCGTATCTCGTAACAAACATTATCCAATTTTTCCGATTTTTTAAATAATTTCATATCGTCATGTTTATACTACACGTCTTTCCCCTCCCGCCTCAAGCCACCGACCCGTCGGGGCGAGAGCATTTACTTTTTTACCTTGATGAAGGAGAAAGGGGGGATATTCCGAAGGAATAAGGGGCGGCATCTAGTCAAACATTCCAGGCGGGATTTGACAAACGCCGTATTATATCCGGTTAAAACCGGCTACCAATGGCGGTTGCTTCCAAAGGATTATGAAATTAAAAAACCCCCGCGGCAGAGCCGCGGGGTATTGAAGATTTCACCTTAAAAACTTTGCGTATACGGGGGAATAAATCCACCGCACCCCCGGTTTTACGCCCCAGAGTGGCGGGGAATTAACCCGGAAAGATTACAGGTTTATGATTTCGCATTTTCATACGTTACTTAAACATTTGTGAACACAGATTCTGAAAGCTACTGGCCGCTAAAGGCAGCCCCCGGCGGGTGAGTTACCACTTTCTGGGGACAAAGCCCTGAGGGGCTTCTATTTTTATAGTGTCACCGGACTGTTCAATCACATAGAAGCCGCTTTTGTAGGCAAAAGGTTTAACGCCTTCCGGTATAATTGCTCCGGCTGCCGCTCCAATGAAGCATCTGGCGTCTCCGTGTTCATCGGCATAAGCGCGCAGTTTTTTCATACGTTCCGTATGTTCGCGCACATCGGATACGCTTAACTTTGATTTTACCTCCACAGCCAGAACCGTATCGCCGTTTTCAAGCAATATATCCACTTCCGCAATGAACTCTCCGTTTGGACGCTTGTAGCACACATTGGAACCAATCTTGCCAAAACTGAAACCCAGCTTGTTAAATTTTTCCAACAGGTTGGGGGCGATGATATGCTCAACTAAATCGCCCAGTCTGTCGCCTAGTTTGCCAATTTTACGGTCAGTTTCACGCATTTGACGGTCAGTCTCTTTGGTCATCTCTTTTATCTGGCGGTCGGTTTCACGCATTTGACGGTCAGTCTCTTTGGTCATTTCTTTTATCTGACGGTCTGTTTCCTGCATTTGACGGTCTGTTTCCCGTACTATGCGATCAGTTTCACGCATTTGAGCGATAGTTTCCTGTAAAATACGGTCGGTTTCACGCATTTTACGGTCGGTTTCCTGAAACATTGCCCATACTTTTTCGAATGTGAGTCCCATCTGAGGTTCGCGTATATCTTCTGTAATCATAATTCAATCATATATCGATTTTGTGAAAATGGCAATGAATATGTC
>JAITDS010000048.1 GCA_031282435.1 Spirochaetaceae bacterium | reverse complement strand
AGGAAATTATTTAACTGTGGGGTCTAATACCATTTTTTGTTGGCGTTGCCGACTCTAACCGCCGCAAGCGGCGGGGTATTAGACCACACTGCGAATAAAAAGGGAGTCCGCGAATTGCGCGGGCGGGGTATTAGACCCCACTGCGAATAACTGTTTGAGTTTTGCTAAAGCAAAACCCGGAAAAATCAAGCCGCTGAAAGCGGCTTGAACCGCGCAAGCGATTGTAGGGGTTGCGAAGCAAGACACGGCGCCCCCGCAGGGGCAATGTGGCCGGAGCGCGAAAGCGCGTAGCCCCGAAAAGCGCGGTTTTCGCCTGACGCAGGCGCGCCTGCGGCGGGTGAAAATGCGCCCGACATGAAAAAAGTGCCGCTAATACACTGTCGAAACCATGTAAAACTTTGAATTTTCCCGAAATCGGAATTGCCGGCATTGAGCGCGGGTAGCGGTTTTCGGGGAAAAAACACCTTTTTCAAGCTAAAACGCGTGGCAGGAAAGCCATTGGCGGACGGACGGTCTGTGGTACTTGGGCTTATCATTGCGGGGGGATTCATGTATGATTTAGTACGGTTGCCGGATACCGTAATTTCTCAGCCGGATGCTGTAAAAACCAGTTAGAATCGGGTTTGCGGTTATAATTAATTTTATTTAGGATGCGATTTTGCCAGTTGCAAGAAAAGCCGCAGTAAGCCTGCTTATTTGCGTTCTGTTGTTCGCCGGTTTTTGTTTTGTTTCATTTACAAGCCTTTTTGACAAAATAGAAACACAATTTTATGACAGGGCCATATTAAACAGGCTTACAAACGAGCTTAATGACGATGCTTCTTTTATAGATTCTTATATAATTGAGCTTAGGCAGCGTTTTTCCGACGTGCTGCGTGAAAGAGCGGTTATGAACAGTTTTCAAGTTGACCAGAACCGTGAAGATATCTATGAACGCGGCAGAATTTTTGCTTCGCTCGGTATTTCGCTGCCCGGCCTCCAATGGGTGCGTTTTGTAGATGCGGAAGGAAACCGTATACACTACTCGACCAACCCTGATGATCAAATCATACCCAATACGGAAACCGTTTTATTTAAGAACTACCCCGAAGTAACAGGATATATGCCGTTTGACAAGCAGATGCTTTCCGGCATTAATTTGGAGCGCATAGTTTTTGACGGTGGAAACGAAAATCTAATATTCTACTACCCTTTCTACGATTCTATGAATATTCGACGCGGCGAAGCGTTATTTTCAGTTTCTATAAACGCTTTTAGCGAGCGAATGATAGAAAACGCCCAAGTAACTGTAAACGATAATCTTTCGGTTATTTCCGAGCCTGCCGGCATAGTGATAGACGTTCCGCCGCTGGATACGGAAGCCGTAAAAAACGCTGTAGCCTCAATATGGGCGACAGGCAGCACTGCTTTTAGCCGCATATACGCGCCGAATAACGCCGCTATGTCGCTGTTGTCAGTTAAAACAAGCGACGGTATATTTATTGGCCGCCTAGCCCCCGAAAAACTCTTTGCCCTGCCGGACATCCTTAAGGCGTTAATGATCGGCGCGGTTTTTATAACATTGTTTGTAACGTTGTTTCTTATGCTCAATATGAAACAAGACGCGGTCGCCATAGTTCAAAACAGGCTTAAAGAACTGCAAGTAAGTCTGATGAATGAATATTACCAACTTATGGGCGATATGGACTGGGCCGCATGGCGGCGTGAACTGGAACAACGCCGCGATGACGTGAAAGACGAGCTGTGCCGGGGTATTAAAATAAAAAAAGGCAGCGAGGACGAAAAATATATCAATTCGTTTTTTAACAAGTCGTGGGACAGACTGCTTGCCGCGATAGGCAGTAAAACCGGCATGATAACGACTTTTGACGAGTCGAAACTAGAAGCGATACTCAGCCGTGTTTTAAACTCCGTAAAACAATCCGGCGGCGATTCCGGTTTTCAAGATTCAACGGAAGATGAAACAAACGAAGTTGATGATATCGAGGAACTTTCCGAAGCGGACGAAGTATTGGAAGACGAGACCGAAGGCGTTTTAGAAGCCCTTGACGGCGATTCCGAACCTGCCGCCGCTGCCACTCCGCCGCCCGCGTCTGCCACACCGTCTGAGCTTGCCGCGCCGTCCGCGTCTGCCGCCGTTGCCGCTCCGCCGTCTGAGCCTGCCGCGCCGCTTGGGTCGGTACAAAAGACGAGTACGGATTCGGACTTAGAGGCTAATTCTGACGAAGCTGAGGAATTGGAAGAGTTGGAAGAAGAATTGGAAGGGTTGGAAGAAAAATCAGAAAAAACGGATAAGGTAGAAGAAATTGAAGAGGCGGAAGAGCTTGAAGAGATAATAAATGAAGATACGGGGGAATTAGAAGAAGCCGGCGCAATGCCGGAATCGAAAATGCCGCAGGCGGAATCCGTTTCTTCCAACGAGCCGGATAAAGGACTTTATGATGTAGAGGAATTTGAGGCTGTTGACACGGAAACCGCCTACGGTTCAGGCGAATTTCCGCAGTCGCCGGAAATTCCGAGTTTGTATTTAGATGACGGAATCTACAATCTGCCGGATGAATCTGAAATATCTGAAATAATTGAAGATTTTTCCAACGCGCCTAAATTTGATTTTAACAGTATATCTCTCCGCAGTTATACGCCTAAAAGTATATACAGCGCAAAAGACCTAGAAGAGTTTGACAACACGCCGCCATCCGCCGGTGAAAGTGAAACCGGCGATAAAGCGGACGCGGGTAAGGCAGCCGCTGAATCTGTAAAACCTAAATCGTCCGTCGAGCCTGAACCTATAGAACATGAATCTGTTGAACCTGAAGCCGAAAAACCGGGGGGCTTAAAGCCGGCGGGAGATAAGACGAAAACTATAGAAATGCCGTCCGTAGAGCCTGAAGTCGAAGAGCCGGAGTCTTTAGAGTCGGCGGAAGATAAAGCGGAAACTATAGAAGTGCTACCTGTAGAGCCTGAAACCGAAGAACTAAAGGCCTTGAATCCGGCGGAGGATAAAGCGGAAACTATAGAAGTGTTGTCTGTAGAACCTGTAGCCGAAGAACTAGAGGCCTTGGAGCCGGCGGAGACTGCCGAAGCATCCGTTCCAAACGAAGACGATACCGCATGGTTAAAACTTGCCGGAGAAACCGCCGCTATGGAGCCTAAAGAGATATGGGAACAGTTAGACCCGTCCACTAATCAAGCCGCCGCTCCCGCCCCACAAGCCGTCCCCCAAAAAAGCCTTACACGGTTTAGCGATATTCTTGAGGAAGACCCTTTTGGAAACGATGCTTTCAAAAATCAAGACTTTATAAAAGACAATACGTTTGAAGTTTTTAAGGCGGTTGCGCCGGCTTACGGCGAATTTATTTCCGCTATGGAAACAAATAACAGCCGGCCTGAGTTTAACAAAGCAAAAATAGAACCAAGCTTGGATCCTCAGTATGATGTTGAAGAATTTTTGGAAGTAGATGACGATGATCCCGTTATTGAAAAACCGTTAGTAAGTCCCGGTGCTTATAAAAGCGCTGTCGATGATTATACGTTTGAAACGCCGCGCAAAGGCGCCGATATTAATGAAATCGCCAAAAAAATCGAATTCGCTCCTATTTCAAACGAAACTCTCTCACAGAGCGACGATATTGATGATATGAATATAGATATCTCATCGCCGTCCTATGAATTGTTTTCCGCCGATGAGATGATGAAAGAAAAGGCCGCGTCCCGGCCAATAAAGCCGAAACCCGTACAAGATGCCGAAAAGCCTAAGTCCGCGTTAGAACAAAATGTTACAAGCCCGAAACCTATAGTAAAACAGGAGGTCGTGAAACCGAAACCCGTGTTAAAGCAGGAAGTCCCAAGACCAAAGAGCGCGTTAAAACAAGAAGCCGGAAAACCGAAAACGGCTCCAAAACAGGCGCGTCCCGGCGATACAAAACATGATCAGGCGGCGGCGCATAGGGGCTATCCTCCCGCCAACGGCTTGTTTGCCCAAAGCTCCGGGGAATTAGAGTTTCTGGAAAGCGCGGACAATGAGGAAGAAAAGCCCGTAATTAAAAAAAAACGGAACGGCGTTGACTATATTGACACCGCCGTTTTGAAAAATTCCGCAATAAATTCAAAAAGCGTAAACCTTGCAATGAAAAATCTGGTAGATTCAGTGCTGAGAAAATTTTAAACTTCGCACGCTTCAATCGCCTCTTCAATAGTATCTATAAAATTTTCACGTCCGCATTCATCGGTAAAACCCGCTTTTTCAAGCGCGCTTTTAGGCTGCGGGCATATTTCGGTAATAATCAGACGTATTTTGCGGCGGTTGCAATTCATCAAAAACGACTCAAGCGCCGCTATGCCGGTTGAGTCTATCGCCGGAACGGCGCGCATTCTTAATATCACGGCTTTAGGTGTTTTTTCAAGGCGAAGAAGTACGCTTTGCAGCATATCAGCCACGCCAAAGAAAAACGGGCCTGCTATCTCGTAAATATCAATATCCTCTCTGTAAAGCGCCCTAATGTTTTTTTCCGTATTTTTTTCTATCTCGCCCATGGCAAGCTCGGTTATAATGTCGTTATTCTGCGGCTTAATATCCGCAATTTCTATCATTCGGCGTATAAACAGTATTAACGCAAGTAAAACTCCGATTTCCACGGCAAAAGTTAAATCAACAAGCACTGTCAACACAAAAGTTGTAAGAAGCACCGAAACATCACTTTTCGGCGCGGTTTTTATTATCCTGATAAAGCGCCCCAGATTGCTCATGTCCCATGAAACCACCATCAAAACCGCTGAAAGGCAGGCAAGCGGTATCATTGACGCGGCGGGGGCTAGGAACAGTATAAACAGCACAAGTGTCAAAGAATGTATGATGCCGGATACCGGACTCACCGCGCCGGATTTGATGTTGGTCGCCGTACGCGCTATCGCTCCGGTCGCGGGTATGCCGCCGAAAATTACGGACGCGATGTTGCCGACACCCTGCGCCACAAGCTCGGTGTTAGAATTATGGCGGTCTCCGGTCATGCTGTCCGCCACAACCGCGGAAAGCAGCGACTCTATAGCGGCAAGCAACGCTATAGAAAAAGCATCGGGGAATACGTCACGAACCATTGAAAAACTTATTTTCGGAAAATGCGGTTCGGGCAGCGTCGCTCTTATGTCGCCGAACACATCGCCTATTGTAGGCGTTTGCAGTTTTGAAAAATAACATATCAGTGTAAGCGCCAGCACTCCTACCGCCGCGCCGGGTATTCTCGGCGCGAACCTGCGCAGGACAACAATTATGGCTATAGTTACAAGACCAACCCCCAGCGTTGTTATATCAATCGTCCGCGCCGCGCTAAAATGCTGCATCCATTTCTCTACGAAATCAGGAGAACTTTTTGCTATGTCCAATCCAAAAAAATCTTTTATCTGCTGCGAAAAAATTAATAGTCCTATACCGGTCGTAAAACCGGTTGTAACAGGGTACGGTATATATTTTATGAATTTGCCAAGCCCGAACAGGCCCATGATTATAAGCATAATTCCGGCGATAATCGCCGCCACGACGAGGCCGCCCATGCCGTGCCGCGCTATAACATCATAGATTATCACGACAAAAGCTCCGGTGGGGCCGGCTATTTGATACCGGCTGCCGCCCAATGCGCTGACGCAAAAGCCCGCGACTATGGCGGTGTACAATCCCTGAGCCGGAGTCCCACCCGCCGCTATGCTGAACGCCATCGCTAACGGCATCGCCACTATTCCGACAATAACGCCGGAAACGCAGTCTTTCCCGAATGAATTTAACGAGTACCCTGCGCCTTTTTTATAAAAAAGTTCGGCCATACGCGGCACAAGGTTTTGAAGCTTAACAAATCCAAGATAATTCATGATGGAAATTTAACATAATAAGCCGGTGACTTTCCAGATGTGCCTTAAGCCGCCGGAAATTTAACATTACAAATATTTTTTTAATTTGGGCGCATTTCCGGCGCGGAGCGCCGGAAACCGGGCTTTTCGGGGCTAGGCCACGCCGCCCCCTGCGGGGGCGGCGTGTCTTTGCGCTTCGCGCAAACCCCTACAATCCCATTGCGCGGATTAAAAACGCCGGTACCGGGCATCTTTATCTCATGTTTTTGCGCCTCCCTTCCGTAATGATATTCCTGATTCTTTAGCATCTGAAGAATTTTCGCAAACACCCGCCGTCTTAAACCTGTTCGCACATGCCCGACCCTTTTATACCTCGACAGCCGCTGATACCACCTGCGCAGCTTGAGGCCGGAGTCAAGAACATGATTGAGCGATTGCGTCACAAGCGTCGCTGAAAGCCTCCTCCCTTTTTTATTCGCAGTGGAGTCTAATAACCCCGCCCTTTAGGGCGGTTCGAGTTGGCAACGCCAAATAAAAAATGGTAGTAGACGGGTTTGCGCCGCAAACCCCCGCAGTTAAATAATTTCCTTGCCCGATCGAACCACGTAAATAATTTCAACGCCTACAAGATACCTCGCCGCGCAAGCGCGCGCTTGCCGCGAGGTGGTTCATTCATATGCAAGGACGAATCACACCCATGGATAGCGGAACAGGCCAAGCGGGGCGAGCCGGAAACGCTTGTTATTACCGAATGGAACGGTAGGAACAAGAATTGCAGATACCAACTGGAACACAATGGGACGGCGAGAACCGTGCCTGCGAGATATATTGTATTTGAATCTTTTGGCGTTTTTGGTTCACTGGTTGCTGATACTGTGTGATGAAAACTTTCAGAAAGCGCGTTCGTACTTCTGGAGGAGGGCGGAATTCTACAATGCTTTGCGTACTTTTTTTCGGGCATTTGAGTTCCAAAGCCGGGATGATTTCCCGCTGTTTATTATCACTCATGCCAGAGGCTGCTAAAAGTAAAATCCCTACTGCTTTGCGTGGCGGCGCTTCCAAAGACAGGCGGCGTGGTGTTATGATTATAGAGTGATACCGGTTATACTGTTGTCGTTTTTACCGCTTGCCGCCGCTTGGTTTTGCCTGCGCCGCGCGATAGACATAAGCGCGTTGGCGTTTCTTATGCCGCTTGCCGCCGGTCTCTTATCTCTTGCGCTTGCCGCCGTTGCGCAATCTATTCTGCCTCAGGTTGAATATAGTTCTATACGGGGCGTTTTGATTCTGAGCGCGCTTAGAACCGCATTGATAGAAGAAGGAAGTCGTTTTATAATGCTTACGTTGCTGTTTACTCCGGCGCGTTTCTTTAGAACCGCCGAAAACAGCGAATCTTTAAGCGTCTCCGCCGGTATGATAGCGGGGCTTGCCTTTGCCTCGGTAGAGACGGCTTCATTCGCGGCGGCAAACCCGATGTCCGCCCCCGTAAGACTGATAGGGGCGGTACTACTTCATGCAGCCTGCGGTATGCGTTGCGCTTTAGCCGCTTCCGCCGTGTTTTCCCGAAAACTTTCAGGAATATTAAAGTTCTTATCAGCCGTCTCTATTCATGCGGTATACAACCTTGTGACAACGAGAGGCGGGTTTTTCACTGTTTTAGCAATACTGCTTGCCATCAGTTCTTTTGCCTCAAGTTTGCGGTATATATCGTATAAAAAAAACAGCGGCGCGTCTGGACGTTAATGACCGCACCGCGTTAAAAGGTATGATAAAACGTGATTTCCCGGAAGAAATCCGGCTCTTAAAAACCCCGTATTATTATGCCGTTATATTCTTATCGGTGTGTAAAAATATAACTGAAGGAACTTATTATTTCAGAAATTCCGGTTTAGAATATGAAAAATATCCATAATGTTCACAAAACAGATACTTTTTACGCTGTCAAGACGGGTTTGCGCTGTGCGCAAACCCGGCAAAATCAAGCCGCTAAAGCGGCTTGATTCTCGAGGCGATGATAAAAATATGCGGTTATCTGGTATAGTGTAGGAGTTTGGAAAAAGACAACTACCGCTTGTATCGCTTGGCGGGACAAGTAATTGACCGTACTCGCGATTAACAACCGGCAGCCGCATTTGCTTGTTGGGGGGGGGGGGGGATACCGGGGTTCGGGGGAATGGGGAACTTACACTTTTGCCATCCAGCCTTTTGGTCCCTCAGTTTTTCCGTACTGAATATTTTTAAGAACGTTGCGGATTTCGGCGGTAAAATCGCCGCACTTTCCTCCGTTAAATTCAACCGTTTTTCCGCTGTACGTCAACGATTCAACGGGTGTCGCTCCCGCCGCCGTGCCGCTTACAAAACATTCCCTGCTTTCGCTCATCGCTTCGTCTATGCTTATACTACGTTCCTGTACGTTTACGCCCTTGCCTCGCGCCAGTTCTATTATGCTTTCCCGTGTAATGCCGGGCAGTATAGTGTCTCCCAACTCCGGCGTTACCAGTTCGCCCGATTTTAAGTAAAAAAATATGTTGCACGAAGAGCCTTCTTCGACATATTTGCGCTCTACGGCGTCAAGAAAAACACATTCCATAAATCCGGCTTCCGCCGCTTCGTGTTTTGCCAAAGCCGATATAACATAGTTTGACGCCGCTTTTATCCAGCCTGTGCCTTTAGGCGTAGCTCTTATGCGCTCGCTTACTACCGCGCCTTTCAGTTTCGTGTCAAAATAAGGGCCTACCGTTGTGCAGGCTATTATTACCCAAGGTTCGCTGGAAAGTTTTACACCTATTCCGCCCTCAGAGTATGTAAACGGGCGTATATACACGGCATCCGCCGTAGAAAACGAGTCTTTTTCCCACTCCGGTTTGTAGTTTGGCGTAAAACCGAGCGCGGCGTTGCGGCGCGTAAGCTCTAGGCAGGCTTTTATAAACATATCTGTTGGAAACGGCGGCATACAGAGTCCCTGCATTGACTTGTTAAAACGAGCCGCGTTCTTGTCCGGTCTAAAAATCGCGATCCCGCCGTTTTTCTGCGGAAGCGCTTTTAATCCTTCAAATACGCTCAATCCGTACTGGGTAGAATAACTGATAAGCGGCATATCGTTAAAATAATTGCGCTCCGCGGCAAGTCTCTCTTGTTCCGCTTCCGGTAAAGCCATTTCTTCCGCATGGGTCTTATGCGGCTTTTCAAGATATTCTTCTTTCCAAATCCCCGAATACTTAGCCCGGTATATTACCGGATAGCTGTTCAATGAAAAAGCCATAGCATTCTCCTTTTCTACTCTAAACACATATTACACACTTAAATTAAGATTAACAATAGAGCGAATTGTATCATCAAAAATCAACCCGAAAAGAAGGCGTGTATCACCGTAAAAATCTAACCCAAACAGGCCCGTCCGATGAAAGGATCGGAGGCTGTCACGGGATTAACGGTGAAAGAAAAACAAGCGGTTATTCGGGAAAGTTATCAGCGCTATCAGTCTTCCGGTAAAAATGAGAAGCCAGGGCGAGCGCATATAAGTTTATAATTCCTTACAGGATAAAGAATTAGCCCATTGGGACTGTTTCATGCATGATTTCGTAATTCTTTATAGGATAATGAAATACGATTTTATATGCGCTCGCCCTGATGGTATATCCTCATTATATAGTAATAAGTTCAAAACATTACCATGTAGTCCGGGTTCATAGCGGCGGTGAACCGTCTCTTTGGACCCGTCATCTTTCGTTTTTTCCCCGAAGGCCG
>JAITDS010000046.1 GCA_031282435.1 Spirochaetaceae bacterium | reverse complement strand
AGAGCGCCCGGGCATGGTTTTACGGGAAGTTGTTACCGGCAGCCCTTTGTGAGACACGGGTTAACAAAGGGCGTTTTTCCCCCTCTGGGAGAAGGGGTGCCCGAAAAAGAGTGGTCGCTACGGCATGAGCAGCGGCTCATGCCGGCGCCGGTAAAGCATATACTCCTTGAGACGGTCTCCTTCACGGGTGCGCTTGAAAATATACATCAGGTTGCGGAACTTTGTGCCAATTCAAAAAGAAAACGGCTTCCGGCGCTTTACAGGTTGCTTGTTCCTAAGTAAACGCATATGGGTATTAGACCCCACTGCGAATAAATCCGACAGGCGTATTTTTGGGGGGCGTTGCGGGGGCCGCGCCCCCGCAGAGGGGGGTAGCGGAAGACCAAACGTAGGGAGGTATGACGCGCCGTAGGCGCGGGCATATCTACCGGAGTGCGGGGCTGTAGCGAGGGGGGAGACTCCCCCCGCCGAATAGTTACAACAAGTTTAGCACAGTACCCAAGATTTGTAAACTTCCGCTAAGCTTAACCGGCAGGCAGCCGGCTTGTCGAACAAGTCTAATGAACAGCCTCCGCTTCCATTGAGTTTATCGCGGCCACGTAAGCCATAATAGCCGATTCTATTATGTTCGTTGATACGCCGCGCCCGTTCCAGCGCCTGCCGTTGTAAGAAATTTTAACCATAGCCTCGCCCTGCGCGTCCGCGTCTCCGGTAATGGAGCCAAGCTCAAACATTTCAAGCGCGACTTCTTTCCCGATAAGATTGTTGATAGCGCTAAAAGCCGCGTCAATGCAGCCGTTCCCAAAATGAACCGCTTCACGCATACCGCCGTCTTCCGCCTCAAGCCGTATAGCGCTTGTCGCCGAAACGGAAGACCCCGCGTTTATTACCCAGCGGTCCAGCTTCCATTTTTCCGGCGCGGCCCCGGTAGTTCCAATCACAAGCGCCTCAATGTCCCGGTCGGAAACGGTCTTTTTATGGTCGGCAAGTTCCTTAAAACGCGCGAACACCTCGTCAAGGGCTTTTTCTTCAACATTAAAACCAAGTTCCGAAAGGCGTTCCCTTAAAGCGTGTTTGCCTGAATGTTTGCCTAAAACCAGTTCCTTCTTGCTTATACCAACTGACTCAGGGGTCATAATTTCGTAAGTCTCCGGATTAGCCAGAACCCCGTGCTGGTGTATACCCGCCTCGTGAGCAAATGCGTTTTCACCCACTATCGCCTTGTTCGGCTGAACCTTAACGCCCGTAACCTGTGATACCAGCCTGCTTACCGGATAAATTTGCGTACTGTCTATCCGCGTATCGGCGGAAAAATAATCCTTTCGTACCCGCAACGCCATTACAATTTCTTCCAAAGAAGCGTTTCCGGCGCGCTCGCCGATACCGTTTATCGTACATTCAGCCTGACCCGCGCCCGCCCCAATCGCCGCCAGACTATTCGCCACGGCGAGTCCTAAATCGTTATGGCAGTGGACGGAAAGCAGCGCTTTTTCTATACCCTTGGTATGCTCTAGTATATAACGTATACGCCCGCCGAATTCCGCCGGCATAGCGTAACCAACCGTGTCGGGAAAGTTTACGGTGAGCGCTCCGGCGGCAATTACCTCCGAAAATATCTTGCAAACAAAGTCAGGATCGCTGCGAAATGCGTCTTCGGCGGAAAATTCCACGTCTGAACAGAACTTTTTCGCGTATTTTACCGAATTTACAGCCCGTTCAAGCACCTGATCCGGAGTCATTTTAAGCTTATATTCCATGTGCACCGGACTTGTCGCCAAAAATATATGCACATAGGGATTTTCCGCCTTTTGCAGAGCCTCGCGGGCGGCATCTATATCTTTTTCAAGGGCGCGGCATAGTCCGGCCACCGCGCTTTGTTTAATTATTCCCGCGATAGTTTTAACCGATTCAAGATCGCCGGGACTGGAGGCCGGATAACCTGCCTCAATAACATCCACTCCAAGCAATTCAAGCCGCTTTGCCACTTCTATTTTTTCAGCGACATTCATCGAACAACCCGGCGACTGCTCCCCGTCCCGTAGCGTAGTATCGAAAACCCGCACCATGCGTTTATTATTTGCCATACCAAAACTCCTTAGCCTGTCATTTTAATAGAGTTGTTTGGAAACCTCAAGTTTCCGCCTCCGCTAAACGGCGGTTCCGCTGGCCGGCGGCAGGCTTGTCGGGAGATAAGGCTCTTTTCAAAGTGAAGGCAAAGGAGGAAACCGGCTGGCCGGTGGCCGGCGGCTGGTCGGCGGCGGACTGGCGGCGAGGCGGGAAATAAGGTATACTAAAATAATATGGCGGATAAAAAAGAAAAGAAACCTGTTTTTATTATGGGACATAGAAATCCCGACACGGACTCAGTTGTCGCGGCGGCGGCATACGCCCAGTTAAAAAATCTGCTGGGAAATGAAGAGTGCATGGCCGTACGCGGAGGTAAACTTTCGCCGCAGACGGAGTACATATTTGAGCGCTTTGGCGTACCCGCGCCGCATTTTCTGCCGGACATGATACCCAAAGTCGCCTACTACATGAATAAAAACATAGAACCGGTGGATGCCGGAACCTCGCTGTGGAACGCGATAGCCAAAATGGAAACCGCCAACATCAAAGTGATACCCGTTGTAAACTCCAACGGAGAATACAGCGCCCTTTTGAATTATAACGCCTTTGCCCATAACATACTAAAAGTGCTGGACCCCGAAACCTCCACACTATTTTCGACCAACATAAGACTGATAGCCGAGACACTCTCCGCCCAGCAGGTAATAACATTTAGGCAGGAAGAATTATTCAAATGCGTAACCATAGTTGTAGCCGATAATATAGAAACCTTTCGCAGAACCCTCTCACTGCACACGCCGGAAAACGCGGTAATCATAACCGGAGACCGCCGGGACGTGCAGGAATACAGCATAGAAAACGGAGTGCGGGCGCTAATACTCTCGTCCGGCACACAGATGAATAAAGAACTACGGGAAAAAGCCGAAAAAAAAGGCATATCGGTACTAATAAGCCCGTACCGCTCGGCGGAGACATCTATGCTTGTAATGTACTCCGCGCCCGTATCAGAGATGGCCGATACTGCGGTAAAACCGGTTCTGGTGAACGATACGATAAGATACATCAAAGAATTTTTGCGCGAGTCGGTGAACCGCACCTTGCCCGTAGTTGACGATAAAAATAAACTGCTGGGGACTATTTCCGAAACAGACCTGCTCGCCGAACCCAACGTAGAAATTATTTTAGTCGATCATAACGAACTCTCTCAGGCACTTGAGGGCGTTGAAAACTATTCCATAAAAGAAGTCATCGATCATCACAGGCTGGGTAATTTGAATACAAAAACACCCATCACGTTTATAAACCGTCCGGTCGGGGCAACCTGTACAATTATAGTTTCACTGTACCGGCAGGCGCGCGTGCCTATCCCCAAACCAATAGCGTCAATCCTGCTTGCCGGAATCCTCGCGGACACCATCGTGCTGAAATCCACAACCGTAACAGACGAGGACCGCGACACGGCGGAATACCTTTCCAACATTACAAACATTGATATTGACGAACTGGGACACGACATAATAGCCGCGGGCAACCGGCTTGGCGGACGGACGGCAGTGGAAATCATCAGTCAGGACATGAAAGAGTATCAGGAAGGTAAATTTATATTCACAGTTAGCCAGATTGAAGTTGACAGCACCGATGAACTGCTTAAACGCAAGGACGAGATACTAGAAGAACTTAAACTTGAACGCCGGGGACGGGACGCGCTTTTTTGCTCTTTGATGGTTACAGACGTTATAAAACTTACAAGCATAATGATTATTTCTTGCAAACAGGAATTCCTTCAATCCTTGGAACTGCCGCGCAAAGATGACGGGGTATACTTTTTGCGCGGTATGGTTTCGCGTAAAAAACAGCTTGTTCCGTTACTGTCGGAACAAATTCAACGCATGAGTGAAAATTAATACCCCGCCGCGTGTAGAAAGCTATGAAAACCACAGGAGATAAAGAACCTCCGCGTAAGATAGAGAGTGAACGCGGATTATCCGGCGTGTCCAAAACACCGGAAGCGTTAAAGACGCTAAGACTACCCCAAATGGCGGCAAATACAGTCAAAACACTAAAAATGACCGTCGCCGCGGCAATGACCGCGTGGATTTTCTTAATCACCGGATGCGCCGCGCTGCAAAACGCGCTACAAAACACGCCGCGCAATACGCCGCGGGAAACGGCGGCAGAAACAAGCAGCTATGCGGGCAAAGATTTATATACCGGAGACGGCGGTAAAGATTTAAGCATAATGATAGCTGAACCGGAAACAAGAAATTTCGTTGATGAGGACGGATGGATATCGGTATTTGTTCAAGGTGTTTTAACAGATGATTTTACAAAGTATTCCCGAATAACAGTTGTTGACAAACAAAATATGGACAGACTCATCGCGGAACAGCAAGAAACCTTATCCGGCAATTATTCCGATGAAAATTATATAAGCGCGGGAAGTTTAACAATCCCTGAATTTATACTTGCCGGTTCCATAATAAAAATGACGGAAAATACTTATGATTTGGAATTGGCCGTTACCAGACTGGAGACCGGCGAGCGCCGCGCTTCGTTCCGCAAAACCGTGTCTGTTTCCCGGCTTAGACAAGGTCTTGCCGTTAAAGAGGCAAGCGCCGGATTGCTTGAACAACTTGGCGTTGAGCTTACCCCCTACGGTAAAAAAACTCTATTGGCCGCCTCCAATCTAACCGGCGGGACGGCGCTTGCCAAAGGAATTGCCGCCCGGAACGAAGGGCTTTTTACGGAGGCTTTTTCGTACTACTTTGATTCGGCGTCTTCTACTTCGGATTCGGCTGAAACAATAGAGCAGCCGTTTGAACTTTCATCTGAAATTTCAAACGGCGCGCTTGGAGCGGGCATTAACGGCGATATAGAACAGCGAAAACGGTGGCTTCAGATTATACGGGAATGCGCCGCGTATTTTAAGGCGCATCCCCCGTTTGAAATAATTTACAATCCTGAATTAAAGCAGACCGGCGCTACGGATTATAACGGTGAAAAAGTAAATCTGGCTCTGCGCTTGTCTATAAAACCCGTTGATATAAAATTTAAAATACTGAACGAGATTTTAACAGGTTTGAATAATACCGGCAGACGCTCAAGCTGGGGACTTGGCGAATGGCCAATTACGAATATAGAACCCTATGACCCGTCAACAGTCCTGCTGGGCGAAGATAAATCGTTTGATTTTCAGATAAATGTTTCACTTTACAACGGCATAGGCAGAATAGCCGGTAAAAGCGGCGCGGAATTAAAAGCGCTGATAAATTTTGACAAAGACAATAATATTATTATTCCTGAACAAGAACTTGGCGTAATATATTTTACAAATATTAAAACAAAAGACGTGTTCGGAGATTTAACAGTTAAATTCACAAAAATAAATAATGTTGTAATGGACGGCGGAAAAGACGTTCCCGGCTATATTTCTGTAAGAGCCGCGCTTGAAAGCGACAAGCGGGATTGGGAATATATCCGTGAAAACACTCTTGATAAAATAAAAGAAGATTATGTTTTTAATACGGATAAAAACGGCGATATAATTATAACCGAATATACCGGATTTGAAAAGAACATTAAAATCCCGCAGTATATAGGAGAATCGCGGGTTTATCAGATAGGAGACAAGGCTTTTTACGACAAAGGTTTAACGGGGGTAATTATTCCTTACGGCATAAACGTCATCGGCTCTCAGGCTTTTGAAGAGAACAATTTATCAATATTAAAATTACCGGCGAGCATTTCCACGATTGGCCGATATGCGTTTAGAAGCAATCCCCTAAAAAAAATAACATTATTTACAAATATTTCAGTTTTTGAAATTGAGCATATCACACATAGAATAGCCGCCCTATATTATAAAGATAAATATACAAACCGTTATGTTACTTACTATGAAAAAGACGGCAGGTGGCGTAAACAGTTTTTTAAATGAACCACCTCGCGGCAAGCGCGCGCTTGCGCGGCGAGGTATCTTGTAGGCGTTGAAATTATTTATGTGGTTCGATCGGGTAAGGAAATTATTTAACTGTGGGGTCTAATACCATTTTTTATTTGGCGTTGCCAACTCGAACCGCCGCAAGCGGCGGGGTATTAAACCCCACTGCGAATAAAAATTAAAACCGGCCGCATACCGGACGGATAAGACGCCGGTGTGCGCGGGGGGGGGGGGGGATAATTTCACCGGCGCGGCCCCTTCCCTTTGTAGTTTTCCCGCCTTGCGTTCAACAGGCAAAAGGACTTGGCTTTCCGAATACGGCCTGCCGCCGGCGGGCTTCCTCATTCGTCCTTTACAACAAAAGAGGCATTGACTTCCGGGTCGCATTCTTAATTTTGCTAATCAGAATTCGGGCGCATTTTCACCTGCGGCTGATGCCGCAGGTGAAAACCGCGCTTTCCGCTATTATGAAAACGCTGAAAGCGTTTTCATACCGCTTCAATCGCTTGCGTCTATGATAAAAGTCAAGCAGTTATTTTCAACATTTCATGCCTCTTTTCTTTTTCTAAAAAACTCCGGTACTGCCTCATCTTCATCTCATGTTTTTCCGCC
>JAITDS010000241.1 GCA_031282435.1 Spirochaetaceae bacterium | reverse complement strand
ACAGTTAAATAATTTCCTTACCCGATCGAACCACGTAAATAATTTCAACGCCTACAAGATACCTCGCCGCAAACGCCGGTCTTCGACCTTAGGCGCGCTTGCCGCGAGGTGGTTCATTTGTTCCATTGATTGGCACGCCGCGCGTCCTTGTGCCGGGCTTCGTAGCAGCCTTTCTAATGCGGGTGGTGGGCAAAAAATGTTGTTTGCCTGTTCCTTTTCGTTGTAATTCGTTTACTGACAATACCTTAGCATACTCTTTACCAAGAACTTCACACCTTTGACCCACCACCTCTACTGTGCATACCGGTAATCAAAAAAATGCGCCCGATAATATTGAGTTATAGCCGCAGGGCTATGCCCTGCGGCTATAACTCAGAAAGCTCAACGCGCTTTGCGCGTTGAGCCGCGCAACGGGATTGTAGGGGTTTGCGCGCAGCGCAAAGACGCGGCGCCCCGCAGGGGCGAAGCGGCCTAGCCCCGAAAAGCCCGGTTCCCGGCGCGGAGCGCCGGGAATGCGCCCAAATTAAAAAAATGAAAAATTGTTGTCGTGTAAAATTTCGCTTATGGCGGACAAAAGCATTTACCTTTTGCCGGTATTCCGATACACTGTATTTTAGATTTTGAAAAACAGGCGGCATAGCCGTCTATTTGAAAGGAGAAGCTATGAAAAAATTGACCATTGCCTTTTTTTGCGCGATAGCGGCGGCGGGAGTCGCCTTTGCCGGGCCGCAGAAGGAAACTTCAAAAGCCGATGATTCGCTGCGAAGGATTCAAGCAAAGCAAACGTTTGTCATGGGGCTTGACGATTCGTTTCCGCCTATGGGTTTCCGTAACGATATGAACGAGATTGTCGGTTACGATGTAGACCTTGCCAAAGAGGTGTGCAGGCGTTTGGGATGGGAACTCGTCCTTCAGCCTATCGACTGGAACGCTAAGGAGCAGGAACTTGCCACAGGCGAAATTGACTGTATCTGGAACGGGTTTACCATAACGGACGAGCGCAAGAGGGTAATACTTTTTAGCCCGCCGTACCTTAGAAACGCGCAGGTAATTGTGGTAAAACAGGACTCGCCTATCGAAACGCTCAAAGACCTTGCGGGAAAACGAGTAGGCACACAGACCGGTTCCTCCTCAGTGGACGCGATAGACGATGCCGTTGATTTCAAAAAATCATTGCGCGAGATTATTGAATACAAAGATTTCCTTACCGCTTTCATGGACCTTGACGCGGGCGGGGTTGACGCGGTGGTAGCCGACCTTGTTGTCGCCAACGACAGTATAAACAGATCGGGGAAACCTCTTCGTAAACTGAGCGAAACGCTTGGGGCGGAAGAGTTCGGCATAGGATTCCGTAAAAATGACGTTTTGCTGGAACAGGAAATATGGAACACGCTTAACGAAATGGTAATTGACGGCACAGTCGCCCAAATATCCGAAGTCTGGTTCAGCGAAGACATATCAATAATAGGACAGTAATATCAAGCGTCCGCCTGCCATGTGTGGTGGGGGGGGGGGGGGTAATGCGGCGAAAAACAAGATTTGGGCGATAAGCAACCGGGTTGTCGAACAATTCCGGTTTGCCGCCGCATTATATTTTTTGCCGCTTTATATTATAAATAAGTGATAATCGAATTAATAATTTCTGTCGCGGGCGGTGCCGCTGTAGGATGGATAACAAATTCTATAGCCGTCAATATGCTTTTCAAGAAATTTCTTGGGCGTTGGGGCGGCGTAATTGAAAGCAATTATAAAGAGCTTATACATAATTTATCCGGCTTAGTCGAGCGGCGGCTGATAAACGCGCAGACGCTTAAAAATGAAATAGAAAAAAAACCGTTCAATGACACTCTGCAAGCATGGGTTAAAGATGTTTTGCAAAATGAACTGCCGGAAAAAACAGAAAATCTATATGTTAAAAATATTCCGGATATAAATGAAACTATAAATCAAATTGCCGGCTATGTTAAGCATGAAATAACGGCGCTGGACGGTATAAAACTCGGAGAAATTTTATCGGAAGATTCATACCGTTATTTTATAGACAGAAATATTACAAAGCTGTTTCCTGAAGCGGATAAATATAAAAATATAATTTCCGAAACTCTTGCAGTTTTCTTTGCCGGACGAACTTTCAATGATTTATTTTCAGAAGAATTTATAAAACAAATAAAAACAAATATAAATGATATAATCAATAAAATAGATTTTTCACGGTACGACGCGGCGCTTGACCAGTGTTTTGAGCAAATTATTAAGAGCGATTGTGTTGATAACGTGATAAAAAACCTTGAAAACCATGCGGGCGGTATGTCAATTGCCGAAATTACCGGAATGTCCGGTACACCGCCATATACGGAACTGCGGGCAATGGTCGGTTGTATCGCGGATTTTACGGAAAGCGCGCGCGGCAAAGAATTACTGTTTAATCTTATCAACGCAATGATAAACGAAGCGGAATTACCGCGTATAAAATCTTACGATATTATTCATCCGCAGTTTATTAAAAATATAACCATATTTATCGAGCGTCGCGCCCCAAGCCTTATCGATAAACTGATACAGTTTGTCAACAATTCAAGAGAAGAAATAGACGGTCTAATAGACGAGGCCGCGGAACAGCATTTTAAAAGAGAAGGCGCGGCAAACAATAAGGTTCAGGCGTTTGTTTTCGGCGCGTTTTCTAAAACTATGGGTTTTACCGGGAAAATTATTGAAATCTTGTCCCAAAACAGAAACAGCGCGGGCGAAAAACTTTCCTATGAATTAAACAAATATCTAAGAAATACGTCTGTCGGGGAAATTGTATCACGGCTAAAAAAAGCGAATGTGCTAAACGCCGAAAACATCGTAAAAATTATTAACGGTAAACTACGTAATATACAATTTGAGAATTCTGAAACACTCACAAAAATTATAAACACGCCTATTAAAGAATTATTTCCAAATATTGATTTCTCGTTCATAAAGATTAAACTGTTTCCTTTTATATCAAGCAAATTAAAACAATTACTTTACAATAAATCAGAAAAACAAAACTTACAGCGGAATATTAACGGCGCGATAGACTCTTTTGCGACGAAAGATATTGGCGGTTTATTGAACATAAACACTATCCTTGCGGAGCGTACTGTCAGCGAAAGCGCCGTAAAGGATATGCTTTTTCGTCAATGGGGCAGTGTCGCGAATATAAACGCGGGGGCGTTTGCCGCGGATAAAATAGGCGGAATTTCATGGGAGAATATAAAGGAGCATATAAAAAACTACAGGGTGAACGGCATTTACGGCGCTCTACAGAAAGAAAAAATCTACGAGAAGACGGCGGACGCGGTTCAAAACCTTATCGTAGATAATCTAAACATGATTTTAGGCGGCAGTGTTTTTGATATAGCGAAAAATGAATTAAGCGGTTTAAGTCCTTCACAAGTAAACCATGTTGTTCAAGGCTTCATGGGTTCGCAATTAAAACCAATAAATGTAATTGGGGCTATACTTGGCGGATTCGCCGGAATACTTACGGTATTGATTACATACCTTCTAAAAATTCCGGAAAACTTTACGTGGCCTTTATTCGCCGTTTACGGCCTCATATTCGCTGTTGTCGGCATAGGCACAAACTGGATAGCTATAAAAATGCTGTTTCACCCGTATAAAAGGGTATTCGGTCTCAATTTTCCGCCTTTCATAGGCGTAGCCGCCTGTAAACAAAAAGAATTCGCGAGCGGTATAGCAAAGCTTATTCAGCGGAATATGCTGAATAAGGCGGCGCTGCAACATTTCTATGTGGAAAAAAAAGACGCTCTGATGGCGCGGTGCAAAGAAATATTTTCGGCGGAAAATTATAAATTTATAGACGATTTCTTTGCGGATGACGCGCGAAACGCCGTAATTGTGGACAATATATTTAATTTCTTAAGAAAGTACGTCAAAAAAACAAATAAAGAATTATCTGAATATATAGATAATTATATATTAAAAAACATTGAAACAGGCGGTATCAAAAATACCGCCCGGCAGATACAGGACGCGCTTGTTCAAATAATAAAGAGTGAACATACGGCGGATTACATCGGCAGAAAAATACAAAACGGTATAAACGGAAAAACTATAGCCGGTATGCCGTTGATTATTGACGCGCTTATTGACTTATGCTGTAAATACTTGCGGAACACGCTCAGTGTGGAAAAAATTACGGATATGTTGGGAGCTTACGAATTATTTTTTAACACATATATCGAAAAAAACTCTATAAGCGATTTAGCGGGACAAGAAACGTCCGCGGATTTTTCAAGCCGTCTGGCCGGAAAGATAAGCCTATTGCCTCAAAAAGCGGCGGGGGGCATTGCCGGTATTCTGGCTAAAAAACAGTCGGGTAGAACAGAATGTCTAAAAAATTGTTTCGGCGGTTTCGTCCCCGCGCTGATTGAACGCGCCGGCATTGTCAAAATAATATGTAAACTAGCATCTTCTCAAAAAAAACTTATAGTTGACAAAATAATGAACGGTTCGGACGGCGATTCATTTTGGAAGCAGGTAGTAAAACAGGCTACGAGCGCTTTGATGCGTAAAGATGTTGAAGCTATTACCGAAATAGTAATAGACCAAAAACTTTTTCCTTTTCTAACTGAGCGCCGCAAAGAAGTATTTGGAATAGCGGACAATATACTAGAAAGCGAGCTTGGTTTTGACTGTCAAATTTTAAGCAAAGATACGATGAAAGCCGCCTTTTCCCGCTTGTTTTCGGGCGGCGCGTTTATAGGGGCGGCGGCAAATCTTTCCGCCGGATTCTTAAACCAATTTATGTCTATGACACTTAAAAAAACGCTTTCTATTATAAACGCGGACACAATCTCAGGATTTTCGGCAAGGCTTTATCCGTTGTTAGAGGCATCTGTTCCTGAAATCAACTCATGCTTAAGCGATAAAACACTGACAGCGAAGTTAAAACAATCACCCGTATTTTCGGCAATTTTTAGCGATATACCCGCCGCCGCAACCTTGCGAAATATAAATATATCTTCAGAAATACGCGGAATATCGCTTATATTTTTCGGAAATGAAGCGGTATTAAAACATATAAATAAAATCATAGACGATATGTCGCAAAAAATATTAACGGACAAATATTTTTATAACCATGCGCTTTTCCGCGCGGATTTATCAAATTTTATGATGCATTGCGCGGACAAAAACGAGTATGCCGCGCGCTTTGAATCTTTCCTTGACAGGCTGTTTCGCAACGCGAATAATTTGATAGCTCCCGGCACAAAAAACGCCTTATGCGGAGATTATTTACTGCCCGCCTTGTTTGATGCCTGCGGAAAACAATTTCCCGGTCTTGTAAATACGCTTTCGCTTTATACCGTTGTTGAGAGTGAAATAAATATGATGTCCCCTGAAGAAATTGAAGAAATGTTTTACAGTTTCTCCGGTTCATATTTTAAAAAAATTATTTTGTACGGCTGGATAGGTTTATTCGGCGGTCTTTTAAGTTATCTTATAGGCTGTCTTGTATCCGGTTTAGTTTGACTAACAGGACTTTTTTCGAACCCGCCGGTTTACCGGCTGCTCCGGTTGGTTTGCAAGTCGTTTTCAGCGGTGGTTGGCCAAGCACCGCTGAAAAAAAGCAAAATGCTCCGAATTTTGCGAGATTTGTTCGATAATCAGCCGCGTTATTGAACAAGTCCGTTATACCTTCCACCCTACCGAAACGCCAATTAGACCTTTCTTCTGAAGCGCATATTCGGCGCTGCCTTCCGGCATTGAGTTTATCGCATCCATAAAATCCTGTTCATATTTGCTTGCCGGTCTTATGCTGTATAAAATTTGCGGTCTAATATACAGGTGTTCGCCTATTCCAAATTCCATAGCGGCGCCAAATTGAAACCAAAGCATACTAAGATCTGAAGGATTATCTAATTTCTTACCGCCAGAGTCTTTTACATCACAGACAATCTGATAGTTAATTCCCGCCAATGGCATAAAAGCTATTCTGTCGCGGCGAATATATATCGGAAACTTGCCTAACAAAGTTAAATCAAGCGAAGTAAAATCACCGGAAGCCTTCTTCATGGCAGGCGCCCCGCCGTTTGTCGTTGAATAATCCGCGGATGCGACAATCATTCCTTTCGAAGTACCAAATTGTAGAAGAGCGTATTTTAAATCGGCAAATGCGTATACGTTGAAATCAAGCGAGGTTGTATCGAAAATTCCCGCAAATTCGCTGTATTTTTCTGTAGTCTCATTTTTTGACATAAAATCAAATCCCACCCCGCCATTGTTAAAAAACAGCGAGGTTTCAAAATTCAATGTGGTGCCAAAACTCAGCCATCTGTCTTGAGCATACAGCGCGGCATTCAAACAAATACAGGCGGCAAAAATAATAATCTTTTTTTTCATTCCAATTTCTCCTAAAAATTATGGTTGCGATTGTTGCCGTATACAATTTCTTGTAACGGTATACACATTTTATACGCAAAATAATGGAACGCAAGAAAAATATTATAATTTATGACAAATGTCATATATTTTTATATTTTTTGCCATAGATTTATAAACAGTTCATTCGCGGTGGGGTTTAATCTATCTGCGTTTACACAATGAACCACCTCGCGACAAGCGCGCCTAAGGTCTAAAACCGGCGTTTGCGGCGAGGTATCTTGGTAGGCGTTGAAATTATTTACGTGGTTCGATCGGGTAAGGAAATTATTTAATTGTGGAGGTTTGCGGCGCAAACCCGTCTACTACCATTTTTTATTTGGCGTTGCCAACTCGAACCGCCCTAAAGGGCAGGGTATTAGACTTGTTCGCCAACCCGGTTGGTTGTCGCCCAAGTCTTTGCAAAACGTGTGGCGTTTTGCGTTTTTAAGCGGAAGTTGGCCAAGCCATGCTTGGCTTGCGGAAACTTGAGGTTTCCGAACAACTCTAATATTTAAAATTGCGCGCCTGCCGCCGCGCCCGACTTTGC
>JAITDS010000239.1 GCA_031282435.1 Spirochaetaceae bacterium | reverse complement strand
CTTAACTTCGATAAAAGGCGCGCCGGCGGGCAAAACGCGCGTTGCGGCGCGTTTTGTCCGGCGCTTAGCTTATTCGCAGTGGGGTCTAATACCCCGCCCTTTAGGGCGGTTCGAGCTGGCAACGCCAAATAAAAAATGGTATTAGACGGGTTTGCGTCGCAAACCTCCACAGTTAAATAATTTCCTTACCCGATCGAACCACGTAAATAATTTCAACGCCTACAAGATACCTCGCCGCAAACGCCGGTCTTCAACCTTAGGCGCGCTTGCCGCGAGGTGGTTCATTTTATTAACGTAAATTCAACACGGCGGTTTTTATCCCAGTTTTCAGGGTCATTAATAGCGGCTACCGTTTTTGTTCCGCCAAGACCAACCGCCGTCAAACGGTTGCGGCTTACACCGCGGTCAACCAGCAATTCCAGAATAGCCCTTGCCCGCTCACGCGATATAGGCTGTAAGAACCGCTGTTCTTCTACGGCTTTAGCGCGGGCTGTGGTTTGCACCGGATTCGCGTATCCTTCAATTTTCAGGTTATATTCAGGGTTTTCAATCAAAAAATTGGCTATATTGTCAAGAATCTCATTGTTTTCAGCCACTGTCGTGCTGTCAAGATCGGTAAAATCCGAACCGTTGCCGCGGAAAATTATATTTCCAAAAAGTTCTGTGATAACGGTACCGGAGGCCACAGGAGTACTCAGTATCTGTTGTTGTCTGGACGAGTTATTCTCCTGCCGCGCGGTGCTAACCGGTTGGGCAGGCGGAGGTCTCTCCGGTCTAGTCTGTTGCGCCGACTGGGGCGGCGGAGTTCTTTCCGGTCTAGTCTGCTGCGCCGGCTGGGGCGGCGGAGTTCTTTCCTGTTCAACGACTACAGGCGGCTCCCTCTCTACAACTACGGGAGTTTCCGCAGCGGGAGTTTCAGTCCGGGTTTCCGCCACAGCGGGTCTGGCAGGCGGCGGGGCAGGTTCTCTTTCTACGGGCGCGGGCCTTTCAACCCTAGGTCTAGGAGTAAATGTCAGAGTGTATCCGGCAAGTATGGAAAATCCCCAAATAAACGGATAACCGCCGCGTGCATACGCTTCAGCATAGAAATTCAGCGGCAATCTTAAACGTACGCCAGCCCCCAAACCGCCGGTAAAAGCCATAAGATTTTTTTCATTTACATCAAGAAATTTTTCCCAAAGCCACTCGGCTCCGCCTTCAAGCTGGGCAAAGACCATCATACCGTTAAAAGGACTTGGATTCTGAATAAAGTAAAAACGGGCAAACGCCTGCCCTCCCACGTTGGTTAAACGGTCAAAATCGTTGCCGTAATTGCCTTTTAATCCCGCCGATAGAAACGGCAAAAAACGATAATCTAACGAGAACAAGCCGCCGACTGAAAAGCCCGTTGCCGAATACCCGCTAATATCCCCGCCTAAACCAAAAGACAATTCTGTATCAAAGGTACCGTCGGCGGCAAACGCCTGCGCGAAAATCAGAAAAAACAGCAGGAAAAAAAGAACAATTCGCGCATAACCGGTATTGGTACTCTTCATGGCGTCAACTTCTTTAATTTTTTAGTTCCCTGTAGCATTCACTAAAAAATGAACATTGTCTATCATATCCGTGACAAAATTTTCTGTCACCCAAACAGCGTAAGCAGAACCCTCGCCGTAAGGTGTCCCGGCAGGCACATGAATAATAAACGGATAATCCGTTGTTACGTCGGAAAATAAATTACCGCCTGTAGTAGGCGGTTCTTTCGGCAGGAAAATTTCTTGCAAAAAATATACGTGGTCAAATGCTTTATCGCCTATTGTTGTAACGCCCGGCATAGAAATAGATACAATATCAAAATTTCCATAAAACGCCTCGCCGCCAATATTTGTAATGGAAGCCGGTAATTTTATAGCTACAATTTTACATTTAGAAGAAATATCTTTAAAAACCCCATACCCTATATCTTCACCGATCATTCCGCGCATATCAAGATACAAATAACTGTAACCGCTTATTTTATTTTCCGCGTCCTTGTCCTCCAAAACTGTGGCTATAGCGCCGTAATCGCTACCTTCAAATCGTAGCGGGAGTGGATTGTAACGGGAGTAGTTTGCGCGGTTATTGTTTATATAAGCCACAAGGCCGCTTAAATCGCTTGTATTGAATACTTCGCCGTAAGGAGTCTCATTAACAATGTCTTCGCTTAGCATACTTTCAATGATGGGGTTTCCACAAGCCGAAAAAATTAAAACCTGCGCGCTCAAAACCAATAAAACAATTATTTTATATTTTAATTTTATTGTCATAACAATCCGTCCTTTCGGATAACGGACGCGCCTGTTATCCGCTGTAATTTACATTTCAAGCAACCGGGGGCGGGGGCTTCAAAAAATTTGAAGCCCGCACGACCTAAGCCGCCGCCCTGTTTAACGCGGCAAAGCGATAATTCGCTTTAAATCGGGGTCTTTTTCCAGGTCTTTTTTAAGCCCTTCCGCCCGCGCCTTGTTTACATAGTCTTTACTCTGGAAAGAGTATGTGAATTTTGTGTGTACGTCATAATCGCCTTTCATAAGGGCGTATGCGTCCTCCGTCATTACCAGTTCCTCGTCCGTAGGTATAACGTAAATAGGAATCTTGGAATTATCCGCCGATATGATAAACTCACCGTTCCGGCTATGCGCCATGTTGTTTTTCGTATCGTCAAGCGTCATGCCAAGCGCGTCCAGTCCCTGCGTAAACTTCTTTCGCATCGTTGCGGAAAATTCGCCAACGCCCGCGGTAAAGATTAAAGCGTCGCATTTACCTTCCATCGCGGCGAAATAAGAGCCAATGTACTTACGAACACGGTAGCCTTCCATTTCTTGGGCAAGCGCGGCGCGTTTATCGCCTCCTTTTGCGGCATTTTCAATGTCGCGCCTGTCCTGATATTGGCCGGTAATGCCCAGCAAGCCGGATTTTTTGTTAAGGGCCTGCTCCATATCAGCGTCGCTGAGTCCGGTTTTACGCATCGCGTAAAACGGAATGGCGCAATCCGCGTCACCGGAACGAGTTCCCATTATGAGTCCTTCAAGCGGAGTTAATCCCATGCTTGTATCAAACGAGCAACCGTCTTTTACACAGCACATAGAAGATCCGTTTCCGATATGGCAGATAATAAGATTGGTTTTGAGCGGCTCTTTGCCAAGCAGTACGGAAGCGCGTTTTGCGACATATAAAAATGAAGTTCCGTGAAAACCGTAGCGGCGGACGGAATACTTTTCGTACCATTCGTAGGGCAGGGCGTAAAGAAACGATAGTTCCGGCATAGTTTGATGCCAAGCCGTATCCATTATCGCGCAGTGCGGTACATTGGGAAGCACTTTTTTCGCGGCTAAAATTCCTTGTATATTGGCGGGATTGTGGAGCGGGCCAAGGTCTTGTACCTGCTTAAAAACTTCAAGCGCCTTGTCGTCAACAATTACGGACTTTGTAAACTTATCGCCACCGTGCAGAACGCGGTGTCCGACAGCTTTAATGGTACTCATGTCGGAAAGCACCCCGTGTTCTTTGTCCGTAAGCGTCTTAATTATCAGATTTACCGCGTCCGTATGGTTTGGGCAGTCTTGCTTAAGCGAAAATTCAGCCTTTCCCCTCGGTTTATGCTCTATCCAAGAACCCGGAAATGTAACTTTTTCCACGACGCCTACCGCGAGCACGTCTTTCGCGTCCCAATCGTACACTTGATACTTTACGGACGACGAACCGCAATTTAAAACTAAAATAACCATGCAAATTCCTCCAACTTTAGATTAGGCGGTTTCAAAGCCGTACTTTGAAGCGCTGCCATATATTGAACTTGTACGGTAGTCCGCTCGACTTCCGGCTAAGTTTACAAATCATATAAAACATTCCGCGTTTTAAGGTTCCGTTTTAACCCGTCGCAATAAGTCCCCGCCGCTTGAAACATTTTACAATTCCTAATTTACTACGTTATTGACAGGTTTTGCAAGATAAATCGTCCATACGCCTCGTTTCCTGTTTCGTTCCTAGTTCCGCTCAATAAGTTTTTGCAGTTCTTTAAGGTTAAACAGGTTTCGTATATTGAGTATAATAAGGTAGCCTCTATCCTGCCGCACAACGCCCTGAACATATTCCGCGCCTATGCCGCTTAACATTTGCGGCGGAGGCTGTATCTCCGTCTTTTCTATTGTAACGACGCGGGAAACCCTGTCGATTATCACTCCCAGTTTCATCCCGTCAATATCAAGAATCACAAAACCGGATAAAAGCTCATCTTCCTGCGCCATTTCACGCCTTTTTAGAGCAAAACGTTTATGTAAATTGACAACCGGTATTATTTCGCTGCGCAGATTAAAGAAACCTTCGACATAGTACGGGGCGTTTGGTACGGCGCGGACCGGCTGGACACGGACAATTTCTTTAACGTCAAGAATGTCAACCCCATAAAGTTCTTCTCCAAGCTGAAAAGTAACTAACTGTAATTGTTCGGCCATAATCGCTCCATACAATAGAGTATACTATACTGCTATTTAAGGAACAAGCCCGCCGGCGGCCTTCCTGCCCCGCCTTTTACAAGAACAGGGTCCTAGTTGCCGAAGTCTGCTGCCGGTCGGCCGGTTTCAATTTTGCCCTTACCGGAAAACCGGCCTTAGCTTACAAGGCGTATGCCCAAATTCGATGGCCGGAATTCGGGCGTGGTTTTGAATAAGCAGGCGTGTCCGCGCTTGCGACGCGCAAGCGATTGAAGCGGAATTAAACAGGACGGCGCGCCGTCCTGTTTAATTAGAGCGGAAAGCGCGGTTTTCACCTGACGCAGGCGCGCCTGCGTCAGGTGAAAATGCGCCCAAATTCCGATTCTCCTTCGCCCGCCTCCCGGTTAGTGTTCCGATTAACTGCAAGAACGGACATTTTTCTTTACTAAAGCATCTTTATGGTATAGAATTAAAAAGTAGGCGGTTTCGCCTCTAAAATTTAACTCTTTTATGACGGAGGTTTCAATGAGTATTTCAGCAAAAACCATCCCCGATTTTGTGTCCGTGCTGGCAAGTAAGGCTGCTGTGCCGGGCGGCGGCGGGGCTTCGGCTCTGGTGGGGGCGGTGGGAACAGCGCTTGGCAACATGGTTGGCTCTCTTACTGTTGGGAAAAAGAAGTATGCCGGGGTTGAACCGGAAATTATCAAACTTAAAGAAGAATGTGATAAGTTGCAAAAAGAATTTCTTGCTTTGATAGATAAGGATGCCGAGGATTTTGAGCCTCTTTCAAAGGCTTACGGGCTGCCGGCCAATACTGACGCGGAAAAGGCGGAAAAGGCTAAAATTATGGAAAAATGTCTTAAAGATGCCTGCGCTACGCCGTTTGAAATAATGAAAAAATGTACCGAGGCGATTAAAATTTGTGAACAGTTCGCGGAAAAAGGCAGTAAGTTGGCTGTAAGCGATGCGGGCGTGGGTGTAATTTTTTGTAAAGCGGCGCTGGACGGAGCCAGCCTTAACGTGTTTATCAATACAAAGGCATCCGGTGACCGCGCATGGGCAGACAAAATGAACGCCGAGGCTAACGCGCTGATAGAAAAGTACGGCGCTCTTGCGGATAAGGTTTTTGCTAATGTAAAAAGTCAGTTAAAAAATTGATTTGTGAGGGAATTTTTTGGAGCGTTGCTCCAGTTTAATCCGGAGGCTGAATCGCCGCCCGGTAATACGGGTGTCAAGGTTTATTTTGATACCTGTCTGAATACAAATAGGAGTTTATGATGTTACTAAGTGGAAAAGATGTTGCGGCTGCTATGCAGGAGCAAATGAAAAAGGATGTTGAAGCCCTAAAGTCCAAAGGGATTAAACCGGCTTTGGGAATTATTCGTATGGGAGAAAAACCTAGCGATATTTCTTACGAGAAAGGCGCGACAAAAAATTGTGAAGCGGTTGGTGTAGAGGTAAAAAACTATATTTTGCCGGAAGGCGCGTCGCAGGCGGAACTGCTAAATGTTATTAAGTCCGCCAACGAAGACAAAAATGTTCACGGTATTCTGCTTTTCCGTCCTTTGCCCTCGCATATTAACGACAATGAAGCCCGCGCCGCTTTGTTGCCCGCTAAAGATATGGACGGTATAACAGACGGTTCAATGGCCGGCATTTATTCAGACAGCGGCGCGGGTTACCCGCCGTGTACCGCCGAGTCGGTAATTAAAATTCTTGACTACTACAAAGTCGATGTAGCCGGTAAAGACGTTGTCGTACTTGGACGCAGTACGGTTATAGGCAAGCCGGTTTCCATGCTGTTGTTAAAAAAGAACGGCACGGTTACGATTTGCCATTCCAAGACAAAAGACCTGCCCAAAAAAGTTCAGGCCGCCGATATAGTCGTAGTCGCCATGGGGCGGGCGTGGAGCGTAGGAAAAGAATGTTTTAAGGCCGGACAGTATGTTATTGATGTCGGCGTAAACGCTAAACCTAACGGCGAAAAAGGCACCTGCGGCGATGTTAAAACTGAAGAAGTTGAACCCATTGTCGCGGGCATTAGTCCTGTTCCGGGCGGCGTAGGTTCGGTAACAAGCGCCAATTTGGTAAGCCATGTAATCGCCGCGGCTCAAGCTGCCGGAAAATAGTTTACCTTAAACGACCGGTAAAAGCGGCGCGGTTTTAGCGCCGCTTTTTTTATTCGCAGCGGGGTCTAATACCCCGCCCTTTAGGGCGGTTCGAGCTGGCAACGCCAAATAAAAAATGGTATTAGACCCCACAGTTCAATAATTTCCTTACCCGATCGAACCACGTAAATAATTTCAACGCCTACAAGATACCTCGCCGCGCAAGCGCGCGCTTGCCGCGAGGTGGTTCATTCGCAACGGGATCTAATGCCAATAGACTTGTTCGCCAACCCGGTTGGTTGTCGCCCAAGTCTTTGCAAAACGCGTGGCGTTTTGCGTTTTTAAGCGGAAGTTGGCCAAGCCATGCTTGGCTTGCGGAAACTTGAGGTTTCCGAACAACTCTAATATTTAAAATTGCGCGCCTGCCGCCGCGCCCGACTTTGC
>JAITDS010000212.1 GCA_031282435.1 Spirochaetaceae bacterium | reverse complement strand
AGCGCGCCTAAGGTCGAAGACCGGCGTTTGCGGCGAGGTATCTTGTAGGCGTTGAAATTATTTACGTGGTTCGATCGGGTAAGGAAATTATTTAACTGTGGGGTCTAATACCATTTTTTATTTGGCGTCGCCAACTCGAACCGCCCTAAAGGGCGGGGTATTAGACCCCACTGCGAATAAACGATATGATTATGCGGTTTTTGCAAGCCAAGCATGGCGGCCATGCATGGCTTTCAAAAACTTCAGTTTTTGAACAACTCTAATCTAAAAAGCGATATTTGGATGCAGGCCCATCGCAAGTTTTTCAATGGAGTAGGCAATGCGTCCGCCCGGCAAAACGCTTTCAAGGTCAATAATGACAAAGCGGTTGTTTTTTACCGCCTCAAGTTGAGAAAGCGTGTCGTTAGCTTTTATTTCCGCTATTTTCGCCTCTACTGAAGGTGAATCGTAATCGTGAATAATAATCACATCCGGCGAGCGTTTAAGCGCTTCCTCATAACTTACCGTAATCCATGCTTTTTCTTTTAAGTCGTCAAAAACATTCTTTCCTCCGGCCTCGTTAATCAGCAAAGTCTCAAAGTTAGCGCCGCTGCACGTAAATACGCCGTCGTTCCCGCTGTCGTATACAAGAACCTTTACCGGCGCTTTTCCGGCAATTTTCTGCCGTACTGATGCGATACGCGCCTTCTGGTCCGCGACAAACGCCACGGCGCGGTCTTCAACGCCGAATATTTCCCCAATATCGGTAATTTCCTGATACGCCTGCTCCAGTGTTTGGGCGGCGTCAACATACACCGTGATGCCGTAACGGGAAAGCTCGTCAATATCAAGACCGTCAGCGCCGAATTCCCAGTCAATACCGTAGATAAAATCAGCGCCGCTTGAAATAACCGCCTCCCGCGTAGCGGAACCGTGGTTCAGTTCAGGGATTTTTTTGAAATCCTCCGCATACTCAGGCAGGGGGCCGCGGCTATGGTTTCTAAGGCTTGTTCCCGCGATATAATCCGTAAGCCCAAGGGCGACAAGGGTTTCCGCGCAGTTAGGCCCCAGCGCAAGCGCCTTTTTAGGCCGCTTGGTTACGGTAACTATTCTGCCGTAGTTGTCAAAAGTAAGCGGCGTAAAGTCTCCCGCCGCCTGCTCTTCCGCCGCTTCGCCAGTTTTCCCTTCATTTTTACGCGAACACGAAGGCAGCGTAAGCGTAAAAATTAAAACACTCGCTAAAAATACAAAGCGTTTTTTCATAAGTCCTCCAACAAAAAAATTAAAATAGAGTTGTTCGGAAACTGACTTTTCCGAACAACTTCCGCTTAAAAAACGCAAAATGCCACGCATTTTGCAAGGACTTGGGCGACAACCAAACGGGGTTGGCGAACAAGTCCAATAAACTACAGTACGGCAAGCCGCCGTACTGTAAGTTCCGCGACATCTTTTAACTCAGGCACGGCTTGTTTTTTTAGAACCGCAAGCCGGAAAATAGCCGCTTCTATAATGCCGTAAAGTAAATCGCCGGTAACGCGGATATTAACTTCTTGTATTTCACCCGACCGTATACCGTCTATAATGATTGAAGCTATAATATGTCTTAATTTAATAGTCCTGCGGCGGACACGGTAATCTATGTCTCTTTTGCCCGATTTGATTTTTATCAAAAAATCGTGTACAACAGGCAGCAGACGCTGCTTTTCTTCAAGTCTTTCAATTATCAATATTATAACTTGAGTCAGTTTTTCGGCATGGTTTAAATTCTTGTTTTTTCGTATACCGTAAAGTTCATTTTCTATATTTGTCAACAATTGTTTTATACTGCGATTAAATATTTCACGTTTGTTCTTAAAATAAGTATACAGAATTGTCCGTGTTATTCCGGTACGATCCGCGATTTTTTGAAAAGTCGTGTTTTCAAATCCTTCTTCAATAAAAACATCAAGGGCTGTCTCGAGAATTTGGAAGCGTCGTTTTTCATGTTGAATCGTTGCCGGCATATTACCATGTATATATAATATCAGATTTTTTTACGGCGTTCCTGCCGCGTATATCGCGTCTATTTTGTGTATCATATGTATCATGTGTATTTTGCATATCACGTCTATTTTGCGCGTTTTTAGAATTTTGAATATGTTCCGCTTTCCGCTCAACAAAATCGTATTCATAAAAATATGTTTCGGACGCACCCGCTGTAATCTTTTTGCAACGGCTGGCGTTTGAACCAAAAAACGCTTCAAAACCCGCGTGCGCGCTCAATACATTTATCTTCCAACGCGGAAAATTATGTTTCAAAACAGCCATACTGCGGTAAACCGCTTCCGCGCCTTCTTTATCAAGAAGACGTATCCCATAAGGAGGGTTAGTTATTATATATCCGTCATCCGCGGGCGCTTTTGCCTCTTCCATTTTTCTCCACCACAGTTTAGGTTTGCAGTTCGGCGGAGGAGGCTTAACGCCCGCGTCTCCCATGCCGGAGAGTGAGTTCAAAATACGCGACAAATTTGTTTTTGCGGTTTCCACAACACCAGAATCGCTGTCACTGCCATATATTTGTATGATTTTTGAAGTATCTATTCTTTCAGAAAGTTCCCGCCGGACATCATTTTCGGTTTTTTCACAAGCAATGGCCAATGCGGAGAGCGCGAAACGCCTGCCCAGTAGTCCAGGCGCGATGTCCCATGCGAAAAGAGCGGCTTCTATGACTATGGTGCCTGAACCGCAAAACGGGTCATACAACGGATATTTTCGCCGCCACAGCGATTGCAGCAACAAAGCTGCCGCCGTGCTTTCACGAAGCGGCGCGGTTCCGCCTTCTATCCGGTAACCACGCTTAAAAAGCGGACTGCCGCACAGATCTATCAGAATTTGGGCTTGGTCTTTCTCAATATAGACACGCAACTCCACAGTTTCGCCGCTTTCCGTTAGACGGTTCTGGGAATAATGCTTGCAAAGCCGTTCCGCCGCTGCTTTATGCACTATCGCTTGAATAGCAGTTTCCGCCGCAAGCCGCGAATGGTTAGAGCGTACTTTGTCCACCGCAAGCCCCATGCCTTTTGGGATGTAGTCTTCCCACGCAACGGCTCGCGTCCCTTCAAAGAGTTCGTCAAAATCACTGGCCGGGAAATATGCGGCTTCTAGTAATAGTCTATCTACCGCGCGAAAAGAAAGCAGCGCGTAATAAACTCCCCGCAGATTGGTTTCAAAACGCACTTTTCCAAATCCTGAATCGATGATTCGAAAATCACCCGTAAACTTTCGTATCTCATTGGATACAAGTTTTTCCAGTCCTCCAGAGCAAAGCGCTACAACAATCATAGCTAAAGTCTAACATCACTCCCCACTTTTTGAAACCCCATCCCCGCCAGCGGCTTCCCTCGCTTTCAGGTTGAAAAGACTCTATTACTCATTTGTAATTCGCAAATCAATCAACTTTTTTAATACGTGTAAATACAGGGACGAATACTTAAAAAGGGGGGCGCTGTTTCCAGCATTGCCTCGCAAACCGTCCCTGCCGTTACGCGCCCCCCTAGCTCCAGCCGCCGCCGGCCGCTAAGCAGCCGGCGCCGTCTTCCACTACCCCCCAGCCCAGGGCTTCTGCATTTATTCGCAGTGGGGTTTAATACCCCGCCGCTTGCGGCGGTTCGAGTCAGGTTTGGCAAACAAAAAAATGGTAGTAAACCCCGCAATTGATAAATTTCCTTACAGAACGAACCTCG
>JAITDS010000211.1 GCA_031282435.1 Spirochaetaceae bacterium | reverse complement strand
AGCGCGCCTAAGGTCGAAGACCGGCGTTTGCGGCGAGGTATCTTGTAGGCGTTGAAATTATTTACGTGGTTCGATCGGGTAAGGAAATTATTTAACTGTGGGGTCTAATACCATTTTTTGTTGGCGTTGCCGACTCTAACCGCCGCAAGCGGCGGGGTATTAGACCCCGTTGCGAATAAAAGAATTTAAAAAGCGCCGCTAAAATGCCGCCGCTTTTACGTAATTATAATTAGACAAAAAAATATAAAGAATGTATTTAAGAATTCCGATAAAGTAGTAATAGGGGTATATTTTGAGAAAGGTATGGTTTATCCGTTTTTTTACGACGTTGATTGTTGTTGCGGGATTGGTTTTTGCGTGTAAAAGCGCTCCTAAAGAAGCTCCACAGCCCGAACAAGAGGTCGTTGAAGAAATCGTGGAAGTAACACCGGAAGAGCCGGAAGAGATAGTTGAAATGGATTCCGCTATTCCTGAAACTACGCCTATAGCGGTTGATTCCGATATAGAAAGACAGCAAGAAAGACACGCGGAACTGGGAAATATACTGGCTGAGGCGGACGCAAAACGTCAGGAGATAATGGATGACGGGCTTTACGAAGGAAATCTGCAAGCGTTTGACATTGCGGACAATGCCTTAAAACGTGCTACGGAAGCCTATGATGCCGGAATTGAAGCGGTAGACGAAAACGCTTTAGTAGACGGACGGTTTGCCAGAGACGGATTTACCGCGATAATAGAAAGCGCGTGGCTCGCAAGAACGGACGCTCTGCGCGTTAAATCCGCGTATGCGCAGCAACAGGCGCTTAAATTAAAAGCCGATATAGCGGTAAAAGACAAATATAACTTTGGTACGGAATTGTATAACAAAGGTAACGCCGCTTTACGTGAAAAGGATTACCACGCCGCAATTGATTTTTATGAAAAATCGATGCCGCAGTTTAATGACGCGATAAAAATAGCTACAGAGAAAAGGGTAAAAGCGGAGCTTGCGCTTAAAAGCGCTGAACAAAAAATAGCGGAAAGCGAAAAAATAGTTGATGACGCGGTAAAATTTATTGAAAATTCTTCAAATGAAAAAGGAGAAATTTTATGAAAAATATAAACTTTAAACGGTTAATTCTGTTGCCGGTTCTAATGCAGATAGGTTTTTTTGCGTTCGCGGCTATAAACGGTTATCCGGATGAGACTTTAAATAATATTCGTAAAAACAGGTATTTAGAAGAAAGCGCGCGTCTACAGCAACTTGCGAATCAATCATTTGCCGGCGGGGATTACGATAAAGCCTTAAAGTACGCTTCCGACGCGGTAAAAGCGGCCTCAATGTCGGACATATATACTAAACAACAATTAAAAATATATACCGCAAACAACAAAATGAACGATGCTTTTCAGCGGTTGGCATGGGCGGATTTATTGGAAGCGAAACGGTATTTTCCGGCGGAATTCTATGACGCTAAAACCTATTATAACCTTGGGCTTATTGCGCGGGATGCAAAAAAGTGGGACGATACCATTAACAATGCCGATAAAGTAATTCAAACATTGGCCGCGGTTACCGCGCCGCCTGAGAAAATATCAGCAGCGCCCCCGCAACCCCCGCAGGTTCAAGAAGAATTAGATACCGCGCCGGAAAATAAAAAGCCGGATCAAGAAGAAACAAAAGACACATATCTTCCAGCCCGGTATATTGTTCGCTCGTGGGATAAATATGGCGACTGTTTTTGGAACATTGCCGGACGGTCGTGGGTTTATGGCGATCCGCACCGCTGGCCTATTTTATATCAGGCAAACAGAAAAAAATTACCTGATCCTGATAATCCAAACCTAATTGAGCCGGGCATGGTAATAGACATTCCCAGCATAAACGGTGAAATAAGAGAAGGGCTTTGGGATTCGGGCAAGACATATTCTCCTTTGAACAAATAACGGAGTTGCTTAGAAACTTTAAGTTTCTATAAATCATGCTTGGCGATAAGTATTATGGGTAATTTTTGATATATCCGGTTCTTGAATCTCTTTAGTTTATAAGTTTCCGTACCGGTTTTTCCGGTACGGAGTGGACAAAAAAATTTGTGTAAATGATTGATTAATCAATATAAAATACTAGGCGTTGATGAAGACGCCTCTATGGCCGAAATCAAACGCGCGTTCCGTGAAAAAGCAAAACAGCATCATCCTGACGTTGCGGGAGAAAGCGGGCGGGCGCGTATGCAAAAACTTCTTGCCGCTTATGAGGTACTTTCAAACCGCCAGCGGCGTTTTGACTATGACCGCGCCTACCGTAGCTTTTCCGGGAAAAGCGGTTTTAATTATCGAAACTATCTTTACGAACAAGCAGACAGCACGGATATTGATTTTAAATCCCGCGAAAAAGCGCGGGCGCAACTTATCATATTCGAACTGTTTCATTTTGAGGAAGATGCCGCTATTAGTATGTGGAGAGCTTGGGGCGGGTTGAATTTCCCGCTGGAGAAACATCTTGAACGTGAAGATTGGATGGATTGTTCGTTTGTTTTGGCCGAAGAACTGGAAAAACGCGGGTTTTACTATGAAACTTTTTGTCTTCTTACCGCGTTAATCCGCGAGGAACGCCGCAAACCGTACTTTCGTCATTTTACGGAAGATGTGGAAATTTTTTTGAAAGAATTAGTACGGCAGCGTTTGAATTCCGCCGTTGATGATGAAACATGGATAGAATGTATGCAGGAATTGTTGGATATAGGATTTTCAACCCGTGAAGAAGGACGTTGGCTTAAATTACAGGCGGAAGCTCTAAATAGAATGGGTGAAACCGCTTCCGCCCGCGCCGTTTTTCGTGAAGCGCAACGGCGCGACCCCGCTGTTACACCTTCCGCAAGCTTAAAAAAAGTCCTATAACACATCACAAGCGGGATTTAACACTCCGCCGCAAATACCGAGATTTGCATATACGGCGCGTTTTATGCGAGGTTTGCCGTTTTTCTCATGTTTTTCGATAAATCCTTGTGTATTGGACTTGTTCGCCAACCCGGTTGCTTGTCGCCCAAGTCGTTTTTCAAGCGGAAGTTGGCCAAGCAATGCTTGGCTTGCGGAAACTGAAGTTTCCGAACAGCTCTATTAAAAAATTATCTTTTTTGAAACAGGAATTGTTGAAACAGAGACACGTCATTTCCATAAACGATGCTGATAAAACATACAATTATGTATAAAACATACTTTACAATACAAATTTGTAGAATAATACGCCGTCTCAAAACACGCGGAGCGGCAATTTGGGTATGAATTTTAACTATTCACAAAGCCAAACGCCTTCAGGTAAACGTTTTTATTCGCAGTGGGGTCTACTACCCCGCCCTTTAGGGCGGGGTAGTAGACGGGTTTGCGCCGCAAACCCCCACAGTTCAATAATTTCCTTACAGAACGAACCTCGTCAAAAACAGGCAACGCTTACGAGATACCTCGCCCTTTAGGGCGAGGAGGTTCATTCGCAACGGGTCTAATACCCCGCCGCAAACGCCGGTTTTCGACCTTAGACGCGCTTGCCACGAGGTAGTTCATTCCGCGCAAGCGATTGTAGGGGTTGCGAAGCAAGACACGCCGCCCCCTGCGGGGGCGGCGTGGCCGGAGCGCGAAAGCGCGCAGCCCCGAAAAGCGCGGTTTTTGCCTGCCTATGGCAGGTGAAAATGCGCCCAATATAAAAAAGAATCCCTGATACTATTTGAAACTATGTAAAACTTTGAATCCCACCGAAACCGGAATTCCCGCGGACAGCCGGCTTTTTCAAACTTTCACTCATATTGGCACGGAATTTGCTCTAATACATACAATAAAAAATTAATTCCTAATAGGAGGAAAAATGCGAAAGAAAAAAATAATTGCGGCTGTATTGATGGGATTAATTGCCGCCGGTTCCGCATTCGCGCAGGATGAGTGGACCATGGAAAACGCGCTGGATATGATATGGTTGTTCCTTGGCGCTTCGCTCGTGTTTATTATGCAGGCAGGATTTGCGCTGCTGGAAACAGGGCTTACCCGCGCGAAAAACGCCACGAATATTGTGATGAAAAACCTGATGGATTTCTGTATCGGGGCAGTCGTGTACTGGGCAATAGGCTGGGGACTGATGTACGGAGCGGACGCGTTAGGCGGCTTGGTCGGAACGTCGGATTTCTTCAAAAATGTGATGGGAGATTCAATTTATTACCGCGACTGGTTCTTTCAGGTAGTATTTGCGGCCACAGCGGCGACCATTGTATCCGGCGCTATGGCGGAGAGAACGCAGTTTAAATCGTACCTGATTTATACCTGTTTTATCTCGGCATTTATATACCCCGTTTCAGGACACTGGATATGGGGCGGCGGCTGGCTGTCCGAACTTGGTTTCCATGATTTTGCCGGGTCCACCGTTGTTCACTCTGTCGGCGGCTGGGCCGCTCTGATGGGAGCGCTTATATTAGGCCCGCGTATCGGGAAATATGTCAAAAACCAGAATGGGAAGACGCTGGTAAAAGCCTTTCCCGGTCATAGTATGCCGCTGGCAATGACGGGCGTGTTTTTACTTTGGTTTGGATGGTACGGCTTTAACGGAGCGTCCACACTCTCCGGTTTAAGCCCCGATATTTCCCGCGTCTGCGTAGTTACCACACTGGCGGCGGCATCGGGCGCTCTCGCCTCTCTCTTCATATCTTGGATTTGGTTCAAAAAACCTGATGTCTCAATGTCGATGAACGGTGCTCTTGCCGGTCTTGTGTCGATAACGGCCCCCTGCGGCGTAGTCTCTCCCGCCGCTTCCATAGCGATTGGTTTTATAGGCGGGATAATCGTCGTACTTTCCGTTGAATTTATTGACAAGATACTTAAAATTGACGATCCTGTCGGAGCTTCTTCCGTACACCTTGTCTGCGGTATCTGGGGTACTCTGGCAGTCGGAATTTGGGGCAATGTCGAAGGAACCGCGATTGGCTTACTGCACGGCGGCGGCCTTGCCCAGCTTGGGATTCAAGCGCTGGGCGTTGTCAGCGTCGGAGCTTGGGCGGCTGTTACCAGCCTAGTTCTGTTTGCCATAATAAAAGCCTGCACCGGACTTCGCGTAAGTCAGAAGGAAGAACTTCAGGGGCTCGATATTAGTGAGCATAAGGCGGATGCCTACGCGGGTTTCCAGATTTTCAGCAATATGTAGGAGGCCGGAATGAAATTAATTATAGCGTACATTCAGCCGCACGCGCTGAACGAAGTTAAGCAGGAATTATACAAAGCGAATGTTTATAAACTTTCTGTAACCAACGCGCTGGGCTGCGGACAGCAGAAAGGTTACACCGAACATTACCGCGGCGTTGAAATGGAAGTGAATTTGTTAAAAAAAGTACGTCTTGAAATCGCGGTAAACGATAATTTTGTCGAGCCGACCGTGAACGCGATAATCAAAGGGGCGCGCTCCGGCGAAATTGGGGACGGCAAAATATTTGTGCTGCCAATAGAGGAAGTCATCCGTATTCGAACCAGCGAAACCGGCAATGATGCGGTAGGCTAAGCCGCCGTCCGGCGGTTTCAGCGCCGGACGGCGGCTTTCCCGCCCCGCGTTTGAATAGGAGCGGGCCGCCGCCATCACCCTTTGCCGTTTACGACAAAGGGTGATAGCGGTTGCCGAATTCCACCGCTCATGCCGGGCGCGCCCGGCATGAACGGTGGAGTTTATACCACTCTCACTCAAAAACTCAAAAAACTAGAACTTTGCTATCGGGATAAAAGTATCCGCTTTTAGTGACGCGCCGCCGACAAGAGCGCCGTCAATATTTTCTTTTGCCATCAACGCCGCCGTATTTTCGGCTTTTACCGAACCGCCGTACTGGATAATCAGCTTTTTGGCCGCGTCCACGCCGTAAAGTTCGCTCACGACGGAACGGATATAAGCATGTATCGCGTCGGCATCCTCCGGCGTGGCGGTTTTACCTGTGCCTATAGCCCAAACAGGCTCGTAAGCTATAGTAACACGCGGCATATCGGCGGCGCTGATTCCTTTGAGACCCTCAACCGTTTGATGTTTACAGACCGCTTCCGCCTTACCTGCTTCCCGCTCTTCAAGAAGCTCTCCAACGCAAAGTATAACTTCAAAACCGTGTTTTAACGCAAGCCGCATCTTACGGTTGATAAGCTCGTCATCCTCTTTGTAAATATGCCGCCGTTCACTGTGTCCTAAAATTATCGTTTGCACACCGACATCTTTTAGTTGAAGCACGGACACTTCTCCGGTATGCGCCCCCTGTTCCTCAGCCGCGCAATTCTGCGCCCCCAAAAGGATATTGCTGCCTTTAACAATGGCGGACACAGTCTCCAGCGCGGTAAAACTTGGCGCTACAAGATACTTGTGCTTGCCGTCCTTTAAGCCCGCGACAAGTTCTTTCGCAAGGGTTGCGGCCTCTGATCTTGTCTTGTGCATCTTCCAGTTTCCCGCTATAAAATAGTTTCTTGACATTTTTCCTCCTATAAAAAGTACGGCCGTAAATCACTCAAAAGACAAGCGTCCGGCTTACCTTTCAAACTAATCGCCATCCTAATTCATTCTATTCTTTCTTTTACCAATTCAACGGCGCGTTCAATCATTTTTGCCAGCGGTAAACCGTCTAAACCGGCCAAAGTAAGGTGTTCATTTTGCAGTGGCAGTAAAATACGTTCACCCGGGGCGGCAAGTATCGCCTCCGCCATAGGACGGGTAATTTCACCCATCATACTGTTGCCGATGATTATACCTATAGGACCTATAATCAGACTGCCTAAACGCACGGAATGGATGACGGCGTTTTCTCCCGCCGCGCCCCGTTGCGCCCCGGCCTTGATCATGCGTTCAACCGCCACAGCGTTGGAGCCAAGCGCTATAATTTCAATATCACCGGCTAAAGATTCGCGCAGTTTGCTTACAAGTTGAACGCCGATACCACCGCCCATGCCGTCCACGACAACGATTGTTTTGCGCGGTTTACCGGTCTGCACGGCATCATCCTATTTCCACGCCGGATTTTATCACGCGGGAAATAAGCCCGTAGCTTACCGCCTCGTCCGCGTTCATCCAATAATCGCGGTCGGTGTCTTTTTCAACTTGAAGCGCGTTCTGTCCCGTCTCTTCCGCTATCAATATATTGATTTTTCCGCGAAGTTTTTCCAACTCGCGGGCGTGTATTTCGATATCCGTGGCTACGCCGCGTATGCCGGACAACGGCTGGTGTATCAGGTAATGGCTGTTTGGCAACCCGACCCGTCTCTCCTTGGGCGATGCCAGCAATAGAATCGCCGCCGCGCTCGCTACAAGCCCCATGCCTATTGTCCAGACGGGCGGTTTTACAAAACGTATCATATCAAAGATAGCAAAGCCCGCGTCCGCGTCCCCGCCCGGTGAATCAATGAATAGTTTTACGGGATCATCGCCTGAATTTTCCAGCAGCAACAGTTGCCTTATAGTCCGCTCGGCAAGGTCTTTTTTTATTTCACCGGACAGCAGTATGGTCCGTGTCTTTAACATCTTCTCGGCAAGAGCTTCAGAAGCGTCCTTCTTTACCTCTTCTTTTTCATCACATTCTTCGTCACATTCGCCGCGCATAAGCGCCGTCTCGTTATTCATACCCGTATTATAAATTTTTTTCCATTTTTCTTTCAACCCACCCGCCGGCCGGCGATTCCGATTTCGGGAAGATTCAAGATTTTACATGGTTTCAAATAGTATCAGAGATTCTTTTTTCATAGTCGGGCGCATTTTCACCTGCCATAGGCAGGCGAAAACCGCGCTTTTCGGGGCTACGCGCTTTCGCGCTCCGGCCACGCCGCCCCCTGCGGGGGCGCCGTGTCTTGCTTCGCAACCCCTACAATCGCTTGCGCGTCGCAAGCGCATACGCGCTTGCTTAGTCAAAACCGCTGAAAGCGGTTTTGATTTCAAGATGGTAAAAGCGCGTTAACCTTGCGTTTAAAATGAAAACGGTTTGTAAACTTGGGAATGTTTTTTATATTTGAAACCGGAATTGCCGCCGGCCCGCCACCCCACCAGTGGGGCCGCCAGCGGCTTCCCTCCATTGCGTTTGGTCTGAAAAGGGTGCTGTTTCCGTGCCGGCAACGTAAACATAAACTAAATTGTTGAAGTTTTATTCGCAGTGGGGGTCTAATACCCTGCCCTTTAGGGTGAGGAGGTTCATTGAAGCAGGCCGCAGTCCCGTGACCAAAACTTCCTAAGCAAATGCGCCGCGGGCGCGTAAGCGCCTGCGGCATAATCCGTAACTAGTATTTACTGGGACATCTGGATATCGTTGGGATACACATCATTCGGCGTATTGCCGATGATTTCCCCGCGGGGGTCAAACGTGCCGCCTTTCATATACACGCCGCCGCCGTTGACATTTGCCGTATTGCTACTGATTGTCCCGCTGGTCATCTCAAACGCGCCGCTGTACATATACACGCCGCCGCCGTTGGCCGCCGTATTGCTACTGATTTCCCCGTCATACATCGTAAATTCTCCGCCTTCCATAAACACGCCACCGCCGCCGCCATTGCTGGAGGACGTCATTATATTGCCGCTGATTTCCCCGTCGTACATCGTAAACGCGCCGCCTTTCATATACACGCCGCCGCCGTAGCCGTTGTCCGCCTTATTGCCGCTGATTTTCCCGTTGCTGTTCAGTTTAAATTCTCCGCCTATAATATATACGCCGCCGCCGTCATTCGCTGTATTGCCGTTGCTGATTTCCCCGCCATCCATCGCAAACTCACCGCCTTTCATATACACACCGCCGCCGTTGCCGTTGTCCGCCTTATTGCCGCTGATTACCCCGCTGGTCATCGTAAACGTGCTGTTGTCACCAGTCATATACACGCCGCCGCCGTTGCCGTTGCCGTTGTTCGCAGTATTGCCGATGATTGCCCCGCCTTTCATCGTAAACTCGCTGTTGTCAGTCATAAACACGCCGCCGCCATTGCCGTTGCCTTTGTTCGCCGTATTGTCGCTGATTTTCCCGCTGGTCATCGTAAACACGCTGTTGTTGCACATATACACACCGCCGCCGGCTCCCGCCTCCAAATTGCCGATGATTGCCCCGCCTTTCATCATGAATATTCCGCCATCCATACACACGCCGCCGCCGTATTTCGCCGTATTCTCGCTGATTTCCCCGCTGTCCATCGTAAATGTTCCGTTAGCCATACACACGCCGCCGCCGCTAGAGGCCGCCGCCGTATTGCCGATGATTGCCCCGCCTTTCATCGTAAACGTGCTGTTGTCACCAGTCATATACACGCCGCCACCGTATTTCGCCGTATTCTCGCCGCTGATTTCCCCGCCATCCATCGCAAACTCACCGCCAGTCATATACACACCGCCGCCGTAGCCGTTGTCCGCCTTATTGCCGCTGATTTTCCCGTTGCTGTTCAGTTTAAATTCTCCGCCTATAATATATACGCCGCCGCCAGAGGCCGCCTCATTTTCGCTGATTTCCCCATTGTTCGTAAATGTCCCGCCTTCCATAAACACGCCGCCGCCCTTGCCCGCCATAATATTGTTGCTGATTCTCCCGTTGATGTTCAGTGTAAATGTTCCGCCGGCCATATACACGCCGCCGCCATTGTTCGCTGTATTGCCGTTGCTGATTGCCCCGCCGTTCATCGTGAATATTCCGTCCTTCATATACACGCCGCCGCCGTAGTTTGTTGCCGTATTGCCGCTGATTTCCCCGCTGTTCATCGTGAATATTCCGCCGCCTTTAATAAACACGCCGCCGCCGTTGACGAGTTGTACTGTATTTACTTTATTACCGCTGATTACCCCGCCGTTCATCGTAAACATGCCGCCTTCCATATACACACCGCCGCCGGACTTGTTGTTTATCAGCATTACCTCGTCGTTCATTGTAACTTCGCCGCTGCCGCTCACTTTTATGAGCGCTTCCGTAGCGGCATATTCGCCGCCGTCAATTACTAGCGGAGCCCCCCCCCCCCCCAACGTAAGTTTGCCGCCGGACGGTATATCAAACAGGGCTGTTTTAAAGCCCTCTTTACGCTTAATGCTGTTTCCCTCTGGATTCGCCGTTACAAGCTTTATATTCTTGTTTTTAATTTCTATTGTCGAATCTATTTCAACCGATTTGAGCAGTTTTATCTTATTTTCAACGCCGCCTTCCTTAGCGGCGGACACGGCTTTTTGTAGCGATGCGTATTTTCTTGTAAAATCTTTGTCTATTATGCTAAGCTCTACCTCAGAAACCGCCAATACTCCTTCCCCGTTTATATAATCAATACACCTATCCTCGGATAAAAGCTCAAACTTCTCAATGTCGGTGTCTGTAAGCTGCTTGCCTTCAGCGCGGTGTACTAGGACGGTAACGTCGATATTAACGTTAGCATTTATAATAATAGACGCGGCCAAATCAGGAAGGTTGTCCGGCTCAACTTTTATTGGGTGTACACCGGCACCGGTAAAATATACAAAATTATCTTTTTCAACGCGGGCGTTGCCTCCCATAGTAAACTCTCCTGTCGCTAAAACTCCTATGGGTTTGTTGAACATATTTAAGACTTTCTCTCCGTTCCTTTCTATAACGCCGCCGTTCATATCGAACACGCCGGGGTTGCTTACAAATACGCCGCCCACGAGGTTGTCTTTTATTACCCCGCCGTTCATCTCAAATTTGCCGCCGTTGGCGGTAAGCACCCCCATTTCGTTCCCGCATATTACCCCGCTTTCCATATTAAAATAACCGCCGTCCTGAATCAGGACTCCTGCTTTTTCCCTCTCTATAATAGTAATCGGGTCTACTGGTGAAGTTGCGTTTACCAGACTGCCGCTCTTGTTATTTTTTAGCGTTACGCCTGTTGTTTTGGAGCCTGGCCCATTGATTATGCTAAGCGTCCCGCCGTTCACCGCGATAAGCGGTCCGGGTGTATCATTTAACTCTCCTCCGTCTATCGTCAAATTTCCCGCCGCCCCGCTCAGGGTAAGAGTCGCTCCCTTGTCTATACTAAACAGGCTTCCGGTTTCCGTCTTCCTCGTCAACGTTATAGATTCCCTGTTGTACGAAACTATCATTATGTTTTTTTTCTCTGTAATCGATATACACTCATCAAGCGTAAGGTTGTCTAATATGCTTATCGTGCCTTGTCCGTGATCCTCGATGGATGCAATCGCTTCTTTGAGCGTGGTATAATATTTAAGTTCATCGCTAACCACGCGCATCGCCCCAACTCCCTCACGGCTCCGAAATTCGGCTTTTAGGTCTATGTCTTTGCCGGCGGGCATATTAAACGTCCATATATTGCTATAGTCTGTCTCAGACGGCGGAGTTACCCTCACCGCGCCGCCTTCGCCGGTTGCTTCGTATGAAATACTTTTGATTATATATCCCTCGTCGGGGTATATATATAACGTAATTTTTATATTTTTCTCGTTTTTTTCGATTTTTGACGGAAACGGAATCACTTTTCCATAGTTTCCGGCGTATGGTTCAATGTTGTAATACTCGAGGGCGGCATCTAGTATTTCTATATAGAATTCAGCGTACTGCGCGTTTCTGTTTTTGGGGTGGATTGTTATTGTCTGTTTTCCCAAGGTTGCTTTGTCAAAGCCTTTAACTTCGTAATCTGAGGTGTCCAATTCCGTCCAGTCGCCGGAAGGGGAGACGGCGCTTACTTTTAATCCTAGTTCTTTCCAGTCCGGTTCATCATCGCCGATATAGAACGTATTGGGCCACGGCGGTGATACTATGACAAGGCGTTCTATTTGAGCGTCTTCACCGCCTGAGGTTTTTTCTATTTCTTCAATTAAAGGTTTGTTCCAAACCTCACATTGTGTCAAAAAGACGGCGCAAAGCGCCGCAATCAGCGCTGTTTTTTTTGTTTTCGTAAGGCCACCTCCGCCTTTTATATTGCGCTTGTTCAAAACATCAAGTTTCCGCTTCCGCTTGAAAAGGTTTTTAAACTTCCCCGTACTTTAGCCGGCAGTCAAGCGTATTGTTGAACGAGCTTAGTTTAATTTTTTTCTCCGTTTCAGTCAATCACCACCCGTCAGCGGGGCCGCCAGCGGCTTCCCTCCATTGCGTTTAGTTTGAAAGGGGCGCTTGGCATACGCTGCTGTAGACTGCGGCCAGCGGGTTTCCCGTCTCGCGTTTAGTCTGAAAGGGGCGCTGTTTCCGTACCGGCGGCGTAAATATAAACTAAATTGTCGGGGTTTTATTCGCAGTGGGGTCTAATACCCCGCCCTTTAGGGCGGTTCGAGTTGGCAACGCCAAATAAAAAATGGTAGTAGACCCCACAGTTAAATAATTTCCTTACAGAACGAACCACGTA
>JAITDS010000028.1 GCA_031282435.1 Spirochaetaceae bacterium | reverse complement strand
GGTTCGAGTTGGCAACGCCAAATAAAAAATGGTATTAGACGGGTTTGCGCCGCAAACCTCCACAGTTAAATAATTTCCTTACCCGATCGAACCACGTAAATAATTTCAACGCCTACAAGATACCTCGCCGCAAATGCCGGTCTTCGACCTTAGGCGCGCTTGCCGCGAGGTGGTTCATTTTTCCGGCAATTTGCGTACATTCGCGAAATTCGCGGACGTTAAAAGGGGGCGCTGTTTCCGGCAAGGCGCAAACCGTCCCTGCCGTTAAACGCGCCCCTCGTTTCAGCAGGCAGTCCACACTGCCATGCGTCAACCCGCGCCCTTTACCAGAAAGCGGGAAATGGTTTATAGGATTATATTAGAGTTGTTCAAAAACTGAAGTTTTTGCAAGCCAAGCATGGCGGCCATATGGCTTGGCCGGCTTCCGCTTAAAAGACTTGGGCGGCAGACAATCAGGTGGCGAACAAGTTCAATTATTAGGAGCATTTTAAATGAGTTTTTTAACAAAATTCCAGCCATTATTTATTATCCTCTCCGCTTTAATTGGAATTATCGCTGGAAAAACAAGCTCGTTTCTTGAGCGGTATTCAGGAAATTTTATTGAAATCTTTCTGATGCTTATGCTTTTTTTTATTTTCTTGAATGTCGAAATAAAAGAAATCACGGCATCATTCTCAGATTTGCGTTTTTCACTTTCCGCTTTGATAATAAATTTTATTATAACACCTTTATTTACATTCAAACTGGCAAAATTATTTCTTGCCGGACAAATTGATCTGCAAATAGGTTTTATAATGTTAATAGTTACGCCATGCACAGATTGGTATTTAATTTTTACCGGAATTGCAAAAGGCAATGTTTTATTGGGGGCTTCAATTTTACCGTTAAATCTAATACTACAAATTATTTTATTGCCTGTATATCTAATGCTTTTTATGGGAACAGAAATTTCATTTGAAATTTCTAAAATCATCCACAGCATTTTGCTTGTCTTAATTGTGCCGCTCATTACCGCAAATACAGTAAAAATGATTGTCAACAAGATTAACTGGAAAAAACATTTAGATAAATTATTAAAAAAATCTGATGATATTCAGTTTATTTTACTATGTACCGCTATAATTTCAATGTTTGCGTCTCAAGGCAAACTATTGCTTGATAACATTATATTATTTATAAAATTATTACCCCTGTTATTGATATTTTTTGTTTTCATTTTTTGTTTTTCATTTTTTGCCGGAAAATTATTAAAATTGCCGTTCAAAAATATAATCTCATTAATATTCACAACATCGGCGCGTAATTCGCCTGTTTCATTAGCAATAGCGGTTGTAACATTTCCCTTACAGCCTGTAGTATCACTGGTGTTGGTTATGGGTCCATTAATTGAATTGCCTATACTTGCGATAAATTCGATAATATTAAAACAAATGGGGAAAAATAAATAGAGTTGTTCGGAAACTTCAGTTTTCGCAAGCCATATATGGCGGCCATATGGCTTGGCCGGCTTCCACTTGAAAACACGCGCCAAATTGCGGGCATTTGTACCAATTCTAAACGGAAACGGCTCCCGGCGCTTTACCGCTTGCTCGTCCCTAAGTATACGTAATGGGTCTAATATCCCGCCCTTTAGGGCGCTTAGAATCGGCAATGCCAACAAAAAACGGTATTAGACGGGTTTGTGCCGCAAACCCCCGCAGTTAAATAATTTCATTACGGAACATAACAGAGCATGAGGAAAATATGTTTATGATTTCGCATTTTTATATGTTACTTAAACGTTTTTGAACACGGGTTCTTAGTCAACGCGCGTTGCGCGTTGGCCCGCGCAACGGGATTGTAGGGGTGCGAAGCAGACACGGCGCGCAGCGGCGTGGCCGGAGCGATAGCGTAGCCCCGAAAAGCCCGGTTTCCGGCGCGAAGCGCCGGGAATGCGCCCAAATTAAATAGTTGTAATATTAAATTGCCGCGCCTTTTTTAGGGCGGGTAGACTTTCGAGGGGGAATTAGAGTATGATTTTTATATGAAGCGCGTTTGTTTTTTGCCGTTTGCGCTATTATTAGTGGTAAACGCCGCCTTTACCCAAACGAAAGGCGCAATATTCGCGCCGTTTGTTTCAGGACTAAAAGCAGGCGTAAACGGCAGACAAGTACGATTATCATGGACGGACTCGGAAAGCGTAAAAGGGCCGGTATATATTTACCGGTCGGTACAACCGTATCAAGATATACAAGGCGAAATTACAGGACAAATAGCCGAAGTAGCTTACGGCGCGCAAACTTATACAGACAACGCTCCGGCAGACGGCAAATGGTACTATTTTGCCGTAGCGAGCGACCCCAAAAAACAAAAATACCAGCTGATACTGCCATACAATAATACGATAGACGTAACTGTAGATGTCTCCAGCATGAAAAACAGTGAAAATGAAGAGTACGGGACAGTTTTTTATGATAATTCAGGAACAAGCCCCACGCCGGAACCCTATCAAAACGCCTATAGAAACACTCCTTCGCTGCCACCCTACCCCCAGTTTGACGGAATAATAAACCCGCCGGCAAGAGGGAGCATAAACGGAATTACCACCGTAGCTTCCGGCAAAGGAATTGAAATCAAATTTTACGAAACCGAACCATCAAAAAACGCCGTACTTTACAGAAGCATACAACCATTACGCAGTTTTTCCGACCTAATCACCGCTACAGTAGTAGCCCTGAACGTCCGATCCCCGTACATGGACTATGTAACACCCGGCGTACCATACTATTACGCCATAGTATACGAAGATGACATCAGATCCGGACGCGGAGAAATTTTTCCCGGCAGCAACGCCACATTTATACCTGTCGAAGTCTCATTGAATCAAAATCAAACGCCGCCTGAGACAGCCGCCGAAACGCCGCCAAGCAACACAAATACAAGCGTTCCCAACGGATATTATTACCCGCCGCCCGAAGTGTACGGCAGCGCCGCTTATTCAAGCCCCCCGCAGAACCCAAACGCATCAAATCAACCACAAGCAAACCGCTCATACCCGTACCAGACTAACGAGGCGCTGATACTCCGCGAACCAAGAGTATTTAACCGCGATATGCAGGCCTCTAACGAAGCCGACGACCAGCGCCTCGCGCTGATAGTTCAGGGGCCGTTCATGTGGCGTGACTGGCCTGCGGCGCGGGAACGCTTAACGGAATTCATAGTAGAAACGCCAAACGGTTATGCGGCGGACCGCGCCCGTTTTTATTTAGCCCAATGCTGGTATTTCATCGGCGATATACGCATGGCGCTGTCTACATTTTTAAGACTACAGACAACCTATCCTGAAGAAACGGCTATATGGATACAAGCCAGCCTGAATAAACTGGCCGAAAATCAATGAAACTCCATGCCCCAAGGGACGAGGCGTTAAACCCCGATTGCGAATAAGCAGACTTGAAAGCGGCTTTATTATTTTTATTATTAAATTGCTTAGCGGCGGAACAATTACAAGCGCAATCCTCTCAGCCCGCCCCGGCAGGCGTTGCCGCCAACGTCAGAATTGCGGAAACACGGACATACAATGAAATCATTCGCACGCTAAGCGAAAAGAAAATATATTTTCAAGAACAAGACCTAATGACAGACTACGGCGCTTACGGCGCATCGATAGAAGTGCCGCTCCAAGCCCCCGTAGATACAAAAAAAATTTTCGTGCTGGCGCTTCCGGTTACCAGCGCCCGAAACAACGGCTTAGACGGCGGATATACAACGGCAAATACAACACTAAACACGCCGCTAAGCTGGGGACAAGAGCTCGCGCTAAATTTCATAGACATAGTTTTATCCGAAGCGCCGTCGTTCAATACACTCGTGTACTTTGCAGGCGACAACTGGCCTGCCCCCGTATCATACCCGTACGCCGGAATACAAGCCCTGCTAAACCAAAGCCGGCGGCTTAAAGACGCGGTAGTAATGTACTGCGACTTTACAAACCCGCCGGAAGCAATACAAATAATGAAAGGAAAAGACCAAGCCGCCGCCCCGCTTTCCCTTGTCTCCCCATTTATTAAACGCTGCGCCGAAAACGATATTCCTTGTTTTTTTAACCCCGCGGCCACAGAAATCGACAATTTTATCGCGGCGTCAGGCGTTCCGGTACTGTACTGCGACGGGGAAGCTCCTGCATTGTTCACGTTATTGCAGACAAACTCCAAAATATCAGCCGCCGCAGCCGCAAAATTCGTTTACGAGTATGCGGCGGACGCTATGATGAACACAAACAACAGCGAAAACGCGGACCGCAACTACGCTTACATAGGTTTTAAGAGCAAAAACATCTTTATACCGGAGTATACACTGATATTGTTTACGCTTTTTGCCTCAGTTTTCGTCTGTTTTTTATGTTTTTACCTGTATTTTACCGCAAAATCCGGTCTTAAACGCCTGCTAATATCTGTTTTTACGCTTGTTTTATTCCTTTCACTGCTGTCCTTCGCTGTTTTACACATTACAGGCAAAAACGCGCGGCCAATTCGGAAGCACCCGCACGCGGAAGCGGAAGGTTTATATGACAATATAGAGCGGTATTTTACGGCTAAAGCGGAGTTTACAAGACTTTTGGAACGCGCAACCGTTAAAATCAATATAAAATCCCTGCAAGCGCCGCTGCATTACCGTCTTTTTTTTACAAGGCATGAGGAAGGGCAACCGGAAGAGCAAACGGAAATCCCCGCTTATTTTATATACGACGCGCCCATGCCATACGAGATAGACGGCAGGCGCGTGGAATTTACACTTGGCAGCTACCCGCCCGCGCAGTTAAACATAGAAATATCACTGCCCCGCTCCCTAAACGGGACGTTTACTATTGAAGCGATTTTTGAAGACGGAGCGCGTCTTGTTCAAAACTTGCTTAACGTTGCGCCGGCATATTAGCATTTTGGGCGCATTTTTACGCCGCTAAAGCGGCGCAAAAACCGCGCTTTCCGCTATAATTAAAAAGGACGGCGCAAAACGCCGTCCTTTTTAATTCCGCTTCAATCGCTTGCGCGAATCAAACCGCTAAAAGCGGTTTGATTTTACAGAGTTTGCGCATGGCGCAAACTCAAAGCGGTTAAAATGAAAGCGGTTTGATTTTGGCTGGCAAGCCAATCTATTACCAATCTATTACCCGTTATCCGCAGCGGCGTAAACGGACGCTTTCAATATCGTAACTAAAAAGTTCCCTAAGGTCACTCAAACCCAGAGCCATAAGCGCCATACGGTCTATTCCTATGCCCCACGCCGCAACCGGCACTTTAACGCCCAGCGAAGCCGTTACTTCGGGACGGAATATGCCGGAACCGCCAAGCTCAAACCAGCCAAGAACCGGATGTTTTATATGCACCTCGACGGAAGGTTCTGTAAACGGGAAATAACCCGGAACGTATTTTACTTCTTTTGCGCCCGCGACTTCTATCGCGAACATTTCAAGCATTCCAAGCAATGTACGCAAATTAACGTCTTCCCCCAGCATGATGCCTTCCGTCTGATAAAAATCGGATAAATGAGTGGCGTCTACTTTATCATAGCGAAAACAGCGCAGAATCCCGAAGTATTTGCCCGGAACTTTTGCGTACGGCAGAGTTTTTGCGGACATTACTGTCCCCTGACTGCGTAATATTAGCCGTTTGGTAAATTCTCTGTCAAAGGCATAGCCCCAGCCGCGGCTGCCTGTGTTTCCGCCGTTTTCGTGAGCCGCCGCTACGGCGGAAAGCCAAGGTTCGTCAATCGTTTTGGCGGAGGAAGGTTCGGCAATGTGGTATACATCGTGAATATCACGCGCCGAATGGAACTGCGGCATAAAAAGCGCGTCCGAATTCCAGAATTCCGTCTCTACAAGCGGTCCGTCAAATTCCTCAAAGCCCAAACTTACAAGTTTATCTTTGGTTTGTTCTAAAAATTGGGCGTAAGCGTTGCTTCGGCCAATCAAAAGTCTTGACGGAGGCACTTGTACGTTGTACCTTCTAAACTTTTTGTTCTTCCAAGAGCCGGTTTCAAGCATTTCGGCGGTAAGAATGCCTATTTCATCGCCGGAAATTCCCGATTCTTTAAGCGCCTCCGCGATTTCCGTATATGCGCCGCTGAACGTAAAAAAGACCGTTTCACGTTCCACTATTCTAAAGGCCGCGTCCGCCGCCCCGCGTTTTTTTGATATTCCCAACAGGACTTGCTTTTCCGCTTCGCTAAGTTCGTCTTCCGTTAGCGGAGCTTTGCCGGCCTTATTCAGAAGGGCTCGTACCAGCGCGAAGTGTTCGGCGGCGGGGCCGGATATAGGGCGTCCGTTTTTTAATTGTTCCGGCGGCAGGTTGATGATAACTTGCTTGGCCTCGTTCATGCCGAGCAATCCTAGTTTTGACAGCATCCCAAACGCGCTACCCGCTTCTTTGTTTTCAATTTTAAGTTCCGCCGCGATTTCCGGCAGTGTTAGCCCCGTCTTTATCCTTACGAATTCCAGTATGCGTTCTTCCGGCGTGCCTTTTTCTTTCCATGCTTGTCCGAGTTCCGTTAATTCGTAGTATGTTTTGCTTTCGCGTCTTTTTTCAGTTATTATACCTTTAGCCGCAAGCCACGAAAGCGCCTGATTCCCGTTGCCGTGCTTGAGTTTTAGTCCGGCTTCAACGGTTTCAACGGAGAGTTCATCGTGCTTTCCGTAATGTAGTATGATTTTAACTTCCAACGGGTGTAGGTTTTTTATGATGTTTTGAATATCCATATCCGGACATCTTCCTTTTTTATATAAAATTTAGCGGCCTATGGATTTAGCCGTCCGCTCAAATTGAGAGATACAGGACTCGAACCTGCCGCCTTCAGCTCCGGAGGCTGACGCTCTATCCAGATGAGCTAATCTCTCATGGTAATAAAACGATACTTCATTCCCCCCGTTATGTCAATTTACCGCATTGCCTGTGTCAAACAAGTGAGTAATGTTCTGAACTTATTATTATAAATGAGTATATGCTATACTGAAAAGTTTACGAGGGGGTAGATATGGTAACAGTGGCATTAAAATACCTGTTTCGCGGAAGCTATGTTTGTTCCAATAATTCTAGGGCATTACCCCCCCCCCCCCCATTTATTCAGCTTAACCCCCGGTACGGCCAACTTCCACAACATTCATGTTCAGTGCATAGACCACTGGTCGGTACGTAACTACGGAGTTGTCAGCGAAACCCTGCCTCCGGACGAATTCTTTTTTGACACCTTCGAGATTTTCGGCTCAGCCGGCAGTGGTACCGAAAATAGCATTACACTGTTCAAAGAACTGCGGGAACACGACGCCAACCCGAAAACGTGTCGTATTTTGAGATAATGCTTTCCAGCCCTGTCCTGAGCACAAATGACCCTAATACTAATCCTTACAAAGACGATTAATTGAACGGCCAACTCCAAACGGCATTCGAGACAGGTCTACGGATGCCTTTCAAGCCCTTTTGACAGGGTCGCTTGGCCTTTTGGTTCACTGATGAGTTCTCATCCCGATAAGAAGAGGTAACATTTGCCGCACAGTCCGGACGGCAAACAGGCGGTTTTTCCCAAAGTTAGCGCTAAAATAGAGAATCGCTGTGTGAGCGATACCGGGCTGTATAGTCTCAGAAAGAAATAGGACACCCGCGCCATAAGAGGCGGCCTGATGTAGAATGGAAATTTAAAAGAAATCTGTTTTACAGAGGTACGCCCCATGAAAGGCAAAATCGG
>JAITDS010000027.1 GCA_031282435.1 Spirochaetaceae bacterium | reverse complement strand
CATTTTTTGTTGGCGTTGCCGACTCTAACCGCCGCAAGCGGCGGGGTATTAGACCCCACTGCGAATAAAACAGTTCGGTGAACTGTTTTGCCGTCCGGCGCTGAAATCGCCGGACGGGCGTGGACGCTTTAGCGGCCAAATTGGAGCGGACAGCGCGGTTTTCACCTGCCGTAGGCGCGCCTACGGCGGGTGAAAACAAGCCCAAAGCGCTAATACGCCGTTGAAACATATAAAACCTTGAATTTTTCACCAAGTTAGTTATAGGAAGCGCTTCCGCCTCTCCCAAATAACTGGAAAATTCTTGGTATTTTTTTATTTCCAAGCTATAATGTCGTATGGAATGAGTAATAGGATACGGTTTTCGGTACCCGTTTTTGCGTTAATTTTCTTGTTTGTCTCGTGCGGCGATTTGGATATGGCCCTGTCGTCGAGCAAAGTTTACAAAGTGAACGCTATGGTAAACGGTCTTTCGCTTGATGAATGTTCTATAGTCTCAAGCGATAGTGAAATTGCGCCGTACTTTGATTTTAACATAAAAAGCGATCCGGACATAGCCGCGCTTGGCGTATCCTTAAAAGACAGTAGGGGCAAAGAAACCGGCTTGCGTATAATATATGCGTTGCCTTCTTGGGACCCGGACGCTAAAACAGATGTCGTCAAAGAAAATGATAAAAAAGACCCCGTCAGCGCTACGGAAACATCTGATGAAGAGGCGGCTAAAAAGCCGGAAGAAACTTCAACGATAGAAGATACCGCGGATAAACCGGTAGAAATCGTGGAAAACCAAGGCGGCTCGCAGGAAACTGAAACGCCGCCGGATGATATTCCCGCTGAAAATACTGTGGAAAACGCCGCCGGAACAGACTCGGTAACGAATACAACAGAATATACAACACCTCGCGCGGTATTGGAAAATCAGACCGGTTCCGCGCTTACAGAAATAATTACGGTAGAAGATTTTTACGGTGATTTGCCAATGCTTAGAATTGGCGATGATTTGCCCGCCGGTTTCTATACCATCGTGTTTAACGTTATAGCGTCCAACGGCACAATTCTTAACAGCGTTGAAAAACCGTTCTACTACCTCGCTAATGAAACACTGGTCGTAGAAGATATAATAAGCTACCTCCCCGGCGTTTCTTCCACAACGCGCATAGTGCCGCCCGGAGAAAAAGTTTTGCTTGAAGCGCTCATACAGGCGGATGCCGCGGTTACTCCGTATATCGTTTGGTATAACGGGAAAGATAGAATAAACGAAGGCTTTGCCGCCGAGGGCGCGGAACGTATATTTTGGGTTGCCCCTGCCCAAAACGGTTTTCAAAACATACGAATCGAAGTTTTTCCGTTTAACCCTAATAAATACTATCCGCTTATGCGAGGTATAAGCCGCAGTGTATCCCTGCCAATATCACAAAAGCATGGGCGTAACGGGCTTTACGCCGGAATGGATACGCAATTAAGCCGCTGGTACCGTTTATGGGGAAATCTAAAAGACGAGCGCGATCCGTTAAACACCGCTTTGGGACTCATTAAAACGGAAGACACCCCGGTACGCTGGCTTCCTGTATCCGGGACTTACGGCCTTGCTATAGGCGTTGTCGATGCGTACCGGCTACCCGGAGCCTTTTTTAAGTATATACAAAACAACGAAGGAAGCGGTGAATTGCTTTTCCGCTTTACCCCGTGGAGCGGCGAGTCGGACGGCCCGTTGCTGTCGGCTGTCCTGCAAAACCTTAACGAGGAAGGCGGCGTTTGCAGTGTCTGGATTTCATTGACAGAGGAATTTATCTCGCTTAATGTTGCGTACAATGATGAAATATTCGAGGCGCAAACACCCCTTGTGTTTGACAGTGATGGTTTTGTTTCCGCCGCTCTTGACTTCCAGTTTTTTGAAGAAAGTACCACCGTTAGTCTTGGACTAAAAACCGTAGAAACAAATTTTGTGGAAGATATAGAAAACTGGGAACGTATTTCCATTGGGTTTATCGCAAGCAAAGAAGGATACATTCAGTTTGGCGGCGCGTTTGATACGCCCGATGCGCGGCGCTTAAACAGCGTAACTTCAGTGCTTACCGAAATAGCCGTATTATACCCGGCCGTTTCCCCCGCCATTATACCTGTTGACGAGCAAACAGAGCCTGACGAAGTTTCCTTCGACCTCTCTGCGGAGATAGAGGAAACTGCGGACACGACTCTTTAAACCGCAAATTGCCGGCAATCCGCATCGTAGACGGTGCGAGTATCATATTTGCCAGTCCAAAACAATAGGTGTATACCCCCATGAACAGGAACTATAAAGACAGCGTGTTTACACTGCTTTTTAGCGACAAATCAAGGCTGCTGGAACTTTACAACGCCATAGAAGGGACAAACTACACCAACGCGGAAGATATTACTATCAACACCCTCCAAGACGCTCTGTTTTTGGACAGGATTAACGATTTGTCTTTTCAATTCCGCGACAAGGTGATAGTTCTTATAGAACACCAGTCAACTATAAACCTCAATATGCCATTACGTTTACTGTTATACATAGCCAGGATATACGAGAAAATAATAGACAATAATCATATATACAGCCGCAAAAGAATGGCCATACCGCGTCCTAAGTTTATAGTTCTGTACAACGGTAAAGAATACTTGCCTGATAGAAGCGTATTGAAATTGTCGGATTTATTCGCAGTGGGGTCTAATACCCCGCCCTTTAGGGCGGTTCGAGTTGGCAACGCCAAATAAAAAATGGTATTAGACCCCACAGTTAAATAATTTCCTTACAGAACGAACCACGTAAATAATTTCAACGCCTACAAGATACCTCGCCGCGCAAGCGCGCGCTTGCCGCGAGGTGGTTCATTTTCCCGTCTAAAAATGCTATGCTGTTCCCATGTACAAAGCGGTAGACCAAAAAGTAAACTTCCCCAAAGCGGAAGAAAAAATCCTTGAATTCTGGGAAAAAAACGATATTTTCAAACAATCCATCGCCCAACGGGAAGCGGGCGGCAACGACTTCGTATTTTACGACGGGCCGCCCTTCGCCACGGGATTACCTCACTTCGGCCATTTTGTGCCAAACACGATAAAAGACATCATCCCGCGCTACCAAACGATGAAAGGCCGCCGCGTCGAGCGCCGTTTCGGCTGGGACTGCCACGGCCTGCCGGTAGAAAACCTAATCGAAAAAGAACTCGGCCTAAACTCCAAAACGGACATCGAACACTACGGCATCTCGCGCTTCAACGAAGCCTGCCGCGCATCAGTCCTCCGCTACGTCGCCGAATGGCGGCGCATCATCACACGGCTTGGCCGCTGGGTAGACTTTGACCACGACTATAAAACAATGGACGCGCCCTACATGGAATCCATCTGGGCAGTCATCAAAATGCTGTTCGAGCGCGGCCTGCTGTACGAAGGCTACTACATCCTGCCCTACTGCCCCCGCTGCGCCACAGTGCTGTCAAATCACGAACTCAACCTAGGCGGCTATCAAGACGTTCACGACCCGGCAATCACCGTCCGCTTCAAAATCCGCCAAACACAAGGGGGGGAGAGCCCCCCTCGCTCCACCCCCACGGAACGCGGGGCTTCCGCTACCCCCCCAGCGGGGGACACCCCCGCAACGCCCCCGCCCATCCCCGCGGACAGCTATTTCCTCGCGTGGACAACAACCCCGTGGACACTACCTTCAAACATGGCCCTGACGCTGGGGCCGGACATTGAATACGTCCTTATCGAAGACTTGACGGCGGACGGCGGCGGAAAACATTACATACTCGCCGAAGCGCGGCTTTCAGCATATTACAAAGAACCAACAACGTACAAAATAATATGGCGTACGAAAGGAGCAAACCTTTCAGGAATCGAGTACGAACCACTGTTTCCTTACTTTGCGACAGCCCAAAACGCATTCCGTACCTTTACCGGCGATTTTGTATCAACAGAGGACGGAACCGGAATAGTCCACACGGCCCCCGGTTTTGGAGAGGACGACCAGCGCGTTTTGCGGGGAAGCGGAATACCGGTAGTATGCCCCGTCGACGCGGAATGTAGATTTACGGCGGAAGTACCGGATTACGAAGGCCGCTTTGTCAAAGACTGCGACAAGGACATAATCGACAGGCTAAAAAAAGAAGGCCGCCTAGTAAAACGGGACCAGATACTCCACGCCTACCCCCATTGCTGGCGATGCGGACACCCGTTAATATACCGCGCCGTAAGCTCTTGGTTTGTCAACATACAAAAAATAAAACAAGATATGCTCGCCGCCAACGAACAAATACACTGGGTACCGGCGCACATCAAACACGGACGCTTTGGCAAATGGCTGGAAGGCGCGCGCGACTGGGCAATCAGCCGTAACCGCTACTGGGGCAACCCGATTCCAATATGGAAGTGTCCTGACTGCGGCAAAATTACCTGCGTTGGAAGCATAGCGGAACTAAAAAAACTGTCCGGCAAAGAACCCAAAGATTTACACAAACACTTTGTAGATGAAATAACAATACCCTGCTCTTGCGGCGGCGTTATGCGGCGGGTAAGCGAAGTCTTGGACTGCTGGTTTGAATCCGGCTCCATGCCGTACGCGCAGAGTCACTATCCGTTTGAAAACAAAGAATTTTTCGAGACGCATTTTCCGGCGGACTTTATAAACGAAGGACTAGACCAGACACGCGGCTGGTTTTACACACTCACCGTGCTTGCGGCGGCGCTGTTCAAAAGACCGGCCTTCAAAAACTGCATCGTTTCCGGCCTTGTGCTGGCAAGCGACGGCAAGAAGATGAGCAAAAGCCTTAAAAACTATACTGACCCAATGGACGCGGTAAATATGTTCGGCGCGGACGCTCTGCGCCTTTTTCTAGTACATTCCGCAGTCGTAAAAGCGGACGACTTACGCTACAGTGACGAAGGCGTGCGGGACGTGTTAAAAAGCATACTGCTACCACTATGGAACGCTTACAGTTTTTTTGTTACATACGCGAATATAGACGGAATTAACCCCGCGCCGCCGCCTGACGAACCATCAAACCCGCTCGACAAATGGATACTATCCGCGGCTCAGACACTCGTGAGCCGCGTTGGAACGGCGCTTGACGATTATGACCTTTCCCGCGCTGTTGACCCGATAGTCGAGTTTATAGACCTGCTCAATAACTGGTACATACGACGCTCGCGCCGGCGCTTTTGGCGTTCAGCGGACAACGGCGCGGACAACGATAAAAACGAAGCCTACGCCGCTCTACTGGAAGCCCTTTTAACACTAATTAAAACCGCCGCGCCGTTCATGCCGTTCACGACAGAAATGATATGGCAAAATTTACGGCGGGAAGACGATCCGGTTTCCGTACACCTTGCCGACTGGCCCGTACCGCAAGAAAAACGCTTCGACCGCGAGCTTGAGTTTAAGATGTCATGCGTCCAGCGCGCCGTAACTTTGGGACGCGCATTACGTTCCGCGCATAATATAAAAAACCGCCAGCCCCTCCTCATGGTAAGTTTGGTGACTCGCGACAGCGCGGAAAAAAACGCGCTGCTTGAAATGGAAAACATCATACGCGAGGAACTTAACGTAAAAAAAGTAGTGTGGAACGACAACGAGGAAGACCTCGTTGAATATCAGGCAAAAGCCAACTTCCGCGCGCTTGGCAAGGAACTTGGCAAAGATATGAAAGCCGCCGCCGAAAAGATTGAACAGCTAAGCCGCTCCGAAATACAGTCGATACTGGAAGGCTCAACCCTGTCCATAGAGATATTAGACCGCGTCATAGATATTTCCGCCGAAAAACTAGACATAAAACGCATCGAAAAAACCGGCCTTAAAGTGATAAATGAAGGCAGCCTCACAGTCGCGCTGGACACAAAAATTACCGAAGACCTTGCGCTGGAAGGCTTTGCCCGCGACCTTGTACGCGGCATCCAGAACCTTCGTAAAGCAAGCGGTTTGGAAGTAAGCGACCGCATCCGTATGCGGCTTTCTGGGCCGCCCCGCCTTAAACGCGCTTGGGAATTATACTCAGACTACATAAGCGCCGAACTTCTCGCCGTTTCCGTAAACTGGCTGGACCCGGACCCAAAGACAGGGCACATCCCTGAAACGGAAAAGTTAAACGCCGTTGAAACCGGCGGCGAAACATGGATGGCGCGTATAGAAAAAGAAACCCTGCCTAATTAAAAGCCGCCCGCAAAGCGGGCGGCTGCCAATTAACGAATTCCCGGTAATCTATGGCAGCAGCGGCGTTAAAATGCCCATTTTGCGGAAACCATGTTTGCTCCAATAATTCTAGGGCGTTACCCCATATACCTAAGACAGGTCTAAAGTGCTTATATTAGAAAAAATGAAAGCCGATATAGCAATAGGCATATTCAAGAACCCTGTTGACTTGCAGGGCCGTTATTAGTGAAAATTAATATTCATTAGGCAGGGTCTTAAAATTTCCAAACAACTCTTAATAAGGAGTTCGCGGACACGAATGGAATAAATTACGAAAAACCAAAAACCGTTTTCAATACTATACGAAGATAAAGATATTATAGCCGTGAATAAAAGTTCCGGTTTACCGGTATGCGCCGATCGTTGGAATTATTCCAAACGCCGCCTTGATACTATGCTGGCCGAATTTATCGGCAGGCGGCTTTTTACGGTTCACCGGATAGACGCGGGTACGTCAGGCATTGTTGTTTTCGCGAAAAACGCGCCCGCGCACCGGCGTTTGTCAATTGCGTTTGAAACAAGAGCCGTACACAAGGTGTATACCGCGATTGTTCAAGGCATCCCGTCATGGACGGAGGCAGACTGTGCGGCTCCGCTTGTAATAAACGGCGACAAGAGGCACAGAACAATCATTGACAAGTACCAAGGTAAGCAGTCATTGACTCATTTTAAGCTGGCAACGCGCGCCGGAGTGGTTTCTATTATCGAAGCCGTACCTGAAAGCGGCAGAACGCATCAAATCAGAGTACATCTTGCAAGTTTAGGCCATCCTATAATCTGCGACGCGCTTTACGGCAAGGACAAGCCTCTTTTTCTTTCATCTTTTAAACACGGCTGGCGCGGCGATCCTTTTGACGAGCGCCCTTTAATAGAACGTCTCGCCCTGCACGCCGCGAAACTAACATTACCCGGGCGCGGCGCGGACAAAATACTTATAGAAGCGCCGTACCCAAAAGATATGGCGGCGGTGATTAAACAGATAGAAAAAATTTTTACATCCCCCCCCCCCCCTTAGCGGAGGGGATGTAACAGTTACATCTCAGCGATACGGCTTCGTAAACTCAGGATAGAAGACGGCTCTACAGAAAGTTCGTCAACTCCCATATTCATGAATTCCTGCGTTAAATCGCTTTCAGCGCCAAGCGTCCCGCAAATACCGCACCATATACCGGCATTATGCGCGTTTTCCACTGTTAGTTTAATCATTCGCAGGATGGCCTTGTGGTGTGTATCTACAAATTCGCTGATCATCTCGTTTTGACGGTCAACGGCAAGAGTATACTGGGTAAGATCGTTGGTGCCTAAACTGAAAAAATCAGATTCTTCCGCAAGCAAATCACTAATAATTACCGCCGCGGGAGTTTCTATCATGATGCCAATGGGTGTTTTTTCATTGAATGGTATATTTTCTTCGGCCAATTCGTTTCTTACTTTTTCCGCGATTTTTTTCGACATTCGCAGTTCATGCACACTTGAAATCATCGGAAACATTATTGAAACATTGCCAAATGCCGATGCCCTGTATATAGCGCGAAGCTGCGTCCTGAACAGGTCCGGCCTTGTTAAACAAATTCGTATTGCCCGCATACCAAGCGCCGGATTTTCCTCATGAGGCAGTCCGAAATAGCCGGCCTGTTTGTCCGCGCCTATGTCAAGGGTGCGGATAATTACCTCTTTTCCGGCCATCTTTTCAGCTACGGCACGGTAGCTTTCATACTGAATTTCCTCGTTGGGGTAATCGTCACGTCCAAGATACATAAATTCGCTACGAAGCAAACCTATGCCTTCGGCGTCTCCGGCAATTACCGCTCCAACATCCGCAACCGAACCAATGTTCGCATAGAGTTTAATTTTACGCCCGCTTTTGGTAAATGTCTGTTTCCCGCGAAACTTTTCGAGAAGGGCTTTTTCCTCATCAATTCTTTTTTTCTTTTCAGAAAGTGTTTCCAATATTTTCTCATCAGGGTCTATGTACAACGCGCCGGTTTCGCCATCAAGAGCGGCCTGTTTGTTTGAAAAACCCATGGAAAGTGAAGCTCCAAGTCTGATAATGGCGGGGATGCCCATAGTCCTAGCAAAAATTGCCGTGTGTGAATTGGCGGCTCCGGCCTGAGATACCAGCGCAAGCACTTTGCTTCTGTCAAATTGCGCGGTCTCACTAGGCGTAAAGTCGTCCGACGCGAGAATGACCGGGTCAGGCCCCGACGTTACGTCCCGCTGAGTCCCGGAAAGAATAGATATAACCCGATGTGATACGTCCTTTACATCTATGGCCCGTTCTTTCATATACTCATCGTCCATTTCGGCAAAATCCTGTGCAAGACGGCCTCCCGCTTCCATTACCGCATACTCGGCGCAGACTCGTTGCGATTCAATAAGCTTTATAATAGGATCTGTATAATCGCTGTCCTCAAGCATCATGCGATGAATTTCAAATAATTTTGCGTTCTCACTGCCAACTTTCTCTGCTATTTTTGCCGCAAGATCACTCAACTGCGAGCTGGCGGTTATGCATGCCGCTTTAAAGCGTTCAACTTCACCCACAACATCGGTAACCAGCTTTTTTTCAACGGTAAAATTTGAACGTTCAAAAAACACGATGCGCCCTGACGCAATGCCGCGCGAAACGCCTTTCCCTTGCAATGTAATCATCTACCCTATCTCCTTAAATAAATTTTTTACGATAAAATTTTCATGCGGCTTGCGCCGCTTTCTACTGCCGCGAATTTCAACGAAATTCGCCTGCATACTTTTATCTTATGTTGGCAGCGCCGGATCCAAGCTATGCGCATATAATTTACAGTTTATCTAAGCAATAATAGACGATTTTAACAACCTTGAAGCGGGTATTGAAAATTATCAGCGCTTTGTCCTTTATTATTGAAGACGGCCCCCTGCCCAATTATGATAAATCTGAAAATGCTTTTTGTCAACTTTGTTGTTGTAGTTTGTAGTTAATCAGTAAAAATGTCGTATAGCGTGTTCAATAGAAATGTCCTATCCAACTATCACTCATGCCGGAGGCGGCTAAAAGTAAAATTGCCGCTTGTTGAAAGCAAAGCGGAAAACCCGCCGGCGGGCCGGGGGGTGGCGGAATACCGCGTAAGCGGGATGAAGACAGGGGGGCGCGTAACTAGAGGGGCGGTTTGCGGCGGCAGTATGGAAACAGCGCCCCCCTTTTAAATGTCCGAAAATGGCGCGGATAATTTTCACGGATTACGGATTGACAGCGGTGAACTTTTCTGTCATATTTATAGGATGATTCGGCGGATTGTGTATGTTCTAAGTTTTTTTGCTTTAATTATTTCGCTTGTTTCGTGCGATGATTTAGAGGAATTTTTTGAGCAGCCCGCGCATAAAACCATCATAATTTCGGACAGCGATCCTGACTATGCCGCGCGGATAAGCGAGATAAACAATAAAACCATACTGTTGGCGCTTACGACCGTACGCCCCGTTCCGCAGTCGATAGACATGTCCGAATTGTTGAATTCGGTGTACACCATAGGCAAAGTAACCCGCAACAAAATTAACCTTAAACTTTATTCCAACGGTGTTGATTATTGGACCGGAAACGGCAGTTATTGGATTATTTTTGTACTGCCGGACGGACGCGCCGATTATATTTCATGGGCGTACATTTCAAAACAGCCGCATAATTTTTATGCGGAAAACACTTATTTAAATAATATAGACTTTATGCCGCCGGTTTTTGTGGACATGGATACAAGCGGCATACTACCCTTCTAAAAAACTCCACGTAAAGGACCGTAGAAAACATGGCAAAAAAGCGCGTAGGGATTCTGTTTGGAGGTTGCTCCGCGGAACATGAAGTTTCGCTACAATCGGCAAAAAATGTCTATGAGGCGATAGACCGCGGCAAGTATGAGCCGGTTTTGATAGGCATTGATAAAAGCGGTAAGTGGCTGCTCGAAGACGCGGACGGTTTTTTGCTGGACGCGGACGACCCTAAAAAAATAAGACTCAATCCCAACGGAAAGCCTGTGGCTCTTTTGCCGGCCTCCGGCGGCGTGTTTGTTCATATAGAGGAAGCCGGTGAAAAAACGCGGGTTGACGTAATATTTCCAATACTACACGGGCCGTTGGGGGAAGACGGTTCTGTTCAGGGGCTCTTGAAACTGGCGGACGTTCCTTTTGCCGGAGTGTCTATACTGGGCAGCGCGGTAAGCATGGATAAAGATGTCATGAAACGTCTTTTGCGTGAAGCGGATATTCCGTCCGCAAAACATTTGACGCTTTGTTCAAATGAGGACGTACCGGATTTTAGCGATCTTGTAAAGGTTTTGGGGTTGCCGCATTTTATAAAACCGGCGAATATGGGGTCTTCAATCGGGGTTAATAAGGCGCATAATAAAGACGAGTATATCCGGTTTGTAAAAGAGGCTTTTCAATACGATACAAAAATTATAATTGAAGAATATATTAAAGGGCGTGAATTGGAATGTTCCATTTTGGGCAACGAATGTCCTATCGTTTCATTGCCGGGCGAGATAAAACCGAATCATGAATTTTATTCGTACGACGCAAAATATATCGACGAAAACGGCGCCGGTTTTGTTATTCCGGCGGAACTGCCGGAAGAAAAAATAAAAGAATTGCAGGCTCTTGCGGTAAAAACTTATAAAACAATGTGCGCGGAAGGTCTTTCACGAATTGATTTTTTTATGCGTGATGACGGCTCGTTGATTGTTAATGAAATAAATACTATGCCCGGATTTACAAAAATAAGTATGTATCCGAAACTTTTTGAAGAGCGCGGTTTAAGCTACAGGGCTTTAATTGACCGGCTGATTGAACTGGCGTTTGAGCGCTACGAAAAAGAGCGTAAATTAAAAACGAATTATTTTTGAATTTATTCGCAGTGGGGGGGGGGGGGGGGGTTTTTTTTGCCACCCCCCCCCCCCCCCCCCCCCCCAGCGGGGGCGGGGGGGGGGGCGCCGCGCCGGGGGGGGGGTTTGGGGG
>JAITDS010000025.1 GCA_031282435.1 Spirochaetaceae bacterium | reverse complement strand
AACGCCAACAAAAAATGGTAGTAGACCCCACAGTTAAATAATTTCCTTACAGAACGAACCACGTAAATAATTTCAACGCCTACAAGATACCTCGCGGCTTGCCGCGAGGTGGTTCATTTTGAAGAATCCACAAGATAATTTTCATACCTAGCCATCCACGGCGATTGGTTTCAATTAACAATACTTCTTAATTTGTTTTTTACAGCCTCTATATCATTATCATGCAGTATTGGAATCAGTTTATTTATTTCTTCAACAGGTAAATCCCACCACTTCAATTTCAGCATCAACATTATCAGTTCATCATCAAATCTTTTCCTGATAATTTTTGCCGGATTCCCCGCCGCTATTGTATACGGTTCTACATCACGCCCTACTACGCTGTTCATCCCTATTATTGCCCCGTCTCCTATTTTTACTCCGGGCAATATAGTCACATTCTGACCTATCCAAACATCGTTCCCAATAATAATATCACCTTTAAGCGGCATTTTACTCAGCGCGGGGACGCTTTCATTCCATCCTTCAAAAATATAAAACGGAAAAGTCGAGACGCAGGACATTTGATGATTCGCCCCGTTCATCACGAAGTTAACGCCGGACGCTATCTGACAAAATTTCCCTATAATTAATTTGTCATCATAAAATTCATAAAAATGAGTAACATGGCTTTCAAAGTCCACATCGCTAAAATAAGTAAAATCACCAACAATTATATTTTTATTTTTAACTGTTGGTTTTACATAAGTTACCGTATTTATATTAGGAACAGGAAATACAGCATTAGGATCTGGCGGCGTATTATTTTTCATTCTATTTACCAGCATTCCCTGTAATTATTTACTTTGTTGAACTGTTGACGTTTTTCTGAAAAACCCGAACACACTGCCGCAGAATCCGCCGATTATATGAACAAAATGAGCCACGCCGTCGTTTTTAAATGATGAAATTATTTCATTGCCTATATAAAATATCAGCACAAGAATAAAAGTAAGAGGTATCTCACCTTTGCGGAAATTTGTAAATGACGCAAGCAGTATCATCATAAAAACAATACCGGACGCGCCCAAAAGACCGGTCGAAAAAAATATCGCGTTTATACCGCCGGTAATAAACGCCGTAATGAACATCATAAACAACAGCGACAGCGAACCGTAAATATCTTCAAGCATAGGGCCTACTATAAGAATTATTAAAAGATTGCCCGTTAAATGATTCCAGTTTGCGTGTCCTAATATATGCGTTACAAGATCTATCCAATTTCTTACGCTTGATGAAGAAAAACTGCCCTTTCCCGGAGCTGAAAACCAAAGCGCTATTAAGTTATGAAACAGAAGTTGATTCAAAAGCAAAACAAGCGTACATAGAAAAACAAACGTTAAAACAACCGGTGAATTATATTTAATTTTCATAACTACCCCTTATAGCTTAAGGCTTAATTTTATCGGGCAATGATCGGAACCGTCAACATTCGCCATTATCGCCGAAGATTCTACCTTTGATATAAATTGACTATCAACACAAAAATAATCCAGTCTCCACCCTACATTTCTTTCACGCGCTCTCGTGCGGTAAGACCACCATGTATATTTATCTGGTTCATCAGGATAAAAATGCCGGAAAGTGTCTATAAACGAGTTGCCAGTAAAAACATCCATCCATGCGCGTTCTTCCGGCAGATAACCGGCGTTATTTTCATTCTCTTTGGGACGCGCTAAATCTATTGGTTTATGCGCGATATTGTAATCTCCGCACAAAATAACATTTTTCCCTTTCGCCGCAAGCGCCTTACACCGTTCAAGCATCGCGCCGCAAAAATCAAGTTTGTATTGAAGCCGTGAACCGCCATCCTTCGAATTAGGAAAATAAGCGCAAATTAAAACAAAATCTTTGTAAGAAAGCTGCAACCCGCGTCCTTCATCATCAAATTCTTTTATGCCTAAAAAACTCACGTCAAGCGGTTCAGTCTTTGTAAAAACACAGACCCCGGAATAACCCTTCTTTTGAGCGCTTGCCCAAAATGATTTATATTGGGTTCCGTCTTTACATACAGGATTTTTCAGATGGCTTGAAAGCTGTTCGGGATGCGCCTTTGTTTCCTGCAAACAAATTATATTTGGCGCTTCATTTGTAAGCCATTCTAAAAACCCTTTATTCTCTATCGCCCTAATGCCGTTTACATTCCATGAAATTATATTCATAACTTAGTAAATATACCGCATAATTTTTGTTACGCAAAGGTTAGGAAACACAACATAGGCAATTCCGGTTTCGGATATGAAAAACATCCCTATTTTTACAAAACGTATGCCTTTTACGCCGCCAACCGGAGTTTGCGTTCCGCAAACGGGTTTGCAAAATGCAAACTCCTTAAAATCAAACCGCTTTCAGCGGTTTGATTCGCGCAATGGGATTGTAGGGGTGCCGCCGCGTAGCGGTGTGCAGACACGGCGCTTGCGCCGTGGCCGGAGCGACAGCGTAGCCCCGAAAAGCCCGGTTCCAGGCGCGAAGCGCCGGGAATGCGCCCAAATGAACCACCTCGCGGCAAGCCGTGAAGTATCTTGTAGGCGTTGAAATTATTTACGTGGTTGATCGGGTAAGGAAATTATTGAACTGTGGGGTCTAATACCATTTTTTATTTGGCGTTGCCAACTCGAACCGCCCTAAAGGGCGGGGTATTTAGACCCCACTGCGAATAAAAAAGCGTTGCTAATACTATGTTGTAACCATGTAAAACCTTGAATTTTCCCGAACCCGAAATCGCTGATACCGCATATACTTGTCCGGTTAAGCCTATACCTATCAAAAAACTCCGCTTGAAAACGCAAAACGCTCCCGTTTTTTAAGTATTTGCTTAACTCAATTCAAAAATTCCGACAAACGTCTAAATGTCTGGTTTACGATGCTCTTATCCTCCACGCTTACGTTGTCACCCAACTCATCTATCAATGTTTCAACAGAAGAGAGACTCTCGTTCAGAGCATGGTGAAATCCACGTAAACAGTGAACATGATATATGCCTGTTCCGTTACTCGTAAGACAGATAAAACCCAGTTCCTTTTTATCCGCCTTCAAAAGCGCGGGAGATAGAATAAGCGGCAAAACCGCAAGCAGCTCGCTTATATCTTGCGATGATGGAAATTCCTGTTTACGCGGTAATTTTCGAGTTATTGCGCCGTCTACATTGATAACTTGAGCCAGACGCAGTATCAATTTAAGTTTTTCTCCGTCAAGCAGCTTATACTTGCCTTCTACTATTACACAGCCTTTGAGTCCTTTAAATAAAGCCTCTCCGGCGGCAAAACCCGCTTCACCTTTCATCTTAGAAAGTCGTTCCCAAGGAATTATTACGCGCTTTTTTCCTTTTACAACACCAATTTCAAAAACCTCGTCGGCTACTTTAACGCTGTTCGTAAAATCAAGCGCCTTTTCCTTAGCTTTTTTAACGCCGCTTACTTTTGCGCCGACCCTGTTGTCCGCCTCCTTAACAAAGCCAAATCCGAGCCTTTTCAAAAGGCCGCCGCCAAGCCTGTCCAAAACTTCTTTAGAAAGAGGCGAAACGGAGCTTGCGTACATACGCGCCGTACGGATAATCTCGCCCGCGACAATATATTGCGGGTCCATTTTAAACATAACGGAGCCGGGATGAATCGATATACGTTCCGCGGTAAGACTCCGGTAAATTTCTTTACCGTGCCTTACACAAACAAACTGAATAAGCCCGCGGGCAACCGAGCAAAGGTAATTCGCGACAGGACCGCCCGATAAAATCGGAACTCCAATATCCGATACTACAAGCTCAAGCTGCTCAACAACATTAGCAATTTCCGACATGGCTTTCTCATCAAGGTAACTTTGCTCACAAAAACGTGTTTTGTCCGCCGCCGCGCTGTACTCACGGAATAATTTTAGGTATGAAACAAAATCACCCGCATTGTCACGGAAGTGGTGGTGCGCTTTTCTCGCGTCAATTTCCTCTCCCGGCGGCAGAAGGTAGGGGCTTTGTGTGGAAAGAAACGCCGCCGCTACGATTGTTTCCCAAGTAACATCAGGGTAATTCAGTATCGCCTCCACAATAATACGTGATTGACGGGGCGAAAGTGGAAATTCCGTCATCATCTTTCCGATTTTTGACAATGAATTGTCGCTTTCAAGCGCTCCCAGCAGGTTTAATGTTTCGACAGCGGAACGAAGCCCTTCACGCCCGGGCGCGGATATAAAGTCAAATTCTTCAAATGACGTTATACCAAGTTCCGCCATACGAAGCACCACTTCGGAAAGATCAGTTCTGTAAATCTCCTCCATAGTGAACAGAGGGCGGCTTTCAAAGTCGCGGCGGGAATAAAGCCGGTAGCAACTGCCCTCGCGTGTGCGCCCCGCCCGTCCCTTACGCTGATTACATGACGCTTTGGAAATTGGCCCCTCGACAAGACTGGAAGTAAATGTTCTGGGGTTGTAAAAGTTCGTTTTTGAAAGACCAGCATCTATTACCGCGGTAACACCGTCTATAGTTACCGAAGTCTCGGCAATGTTCGTAGCAATGACCACTTTTGTTTTTCCCCAAGGCGCTTTGTCAAATACACGTTCCTGCTCGTCTCTGCCAAGCCTGCTGTACAGCGGTATAAGATGAAGTTTACGTCCTGCCGAACCAGACGCAAGAAGCGACATACAGTCTTTTATCATTTTTTCACCGGGCAGAAATATCAAAATATCACCCTGACGCCTTTCACTTATTATCCGTTCTACAATACCGGTAATTTTTTTCAGCAAAAGCTCCGAGGCTGCGGCCCCTTGTATCGAATCAACTGCGGGAGGATCGTAAATAAGCGTTACCGGATATGTTACGGCCTCAATTTTAACAACCGGACAATCACCAAAATACGCCGAAAAAACACTTGTGTTTATCGTTGCGGAAGAAACTATAACTTTAAAATTCTGCCGTATTTCAAGAACACGTTTCAGAAGCCCCAGAATAAAATCTATCGTTAAACTTCGTTCATGCGCTTCATCCACAATGATACAGTCATATCTCGAAAGCAACGGGTCAAGCTTCATCTCTTGCAGCAAGATACCGTCCGTCATAATTTTTATTTTAGTCGAAGGCGCGGTCATATCCGCAAAACGCATTTTATATCCTATAACTCCGGGTATTTTTTCCTCCAGTTCCCTTGCTATATATTCGCTTACAGATAACGCCGCTATACGCCTAGGCTGGGTAACGCCGATAATGCCGTTTTTCGCAAAGCCGGCTTTATGCAGAATCACCGGCAATTGTGTTGTTTTGCCCGACCCCGCAGGACTTTCCACAACCACTACTTGATTTTCCGCCAAAGCGGTTAAAATGAGGTCTTTGTGTTTATACACAGGTAGATCATAATAGTTCATTGCAGGCAATATACCATAACGGCGGATTTTTTGCTATTCATGTAATAGAGTTGTTCAAAAACTTCAGTTTTTGCAAGCCAAGCATGGCGGCCATGCATGATTTGGCTGACAAGCGCTAAAAACTTGTTCGATAAGCAACCGGGTTATTGAACAAGTCCGTTCATAATTTGGCAGGCTATCTTAAAAAACAGGAGTTGTTTTATGCGTTTTGACATATTATTTATAGCGTTGTCCGCTGTTTTTGCGGCGGCAAACTTGTTTTGTATCATATTTTTTTACCAAAAAACCGCGCAGTTTATTACAAAAATATTTATTGTGCCGTTTTTGACTGTTTTTTATATACTATCGGCAAATGTGTTTTTGTTTACAGTCGTCGCGGCCGCGCTTTTATGCTGGGCGGGTGATATTCTACTTGTAAAAAGGCGCGGCGCAATTGGAATTTCGGCTGGGGTTTTAGGCGGGATTGCGGCTTTTTTTTGTGGAAATATTTGTTATATAATTTCGATTTTACATTTTGTAAGTTTTTCAAAAAGCGTTTGCCTGATCTTAGCCGCCGTAGCTTTTATTTTTGTTTTATTGTTTCTTGCGTTTATTCCGGTGGCGCGCGCGGAACATATTCTTAAAATTATGGCGGCGTTTTACGGTGCGGCGCTTTTGACGCTTGCGTTTTGCGCGGTCATACTTTTTACCATATATAAGGATGCCGCCTGCGCCGCTATTCTTGCCGAGTCTTTGTGCTTAATTGTTTCAGATCTAATACTTGCTTGTTCTTACAAAAACGGCGCGGGAAGGATAGCGAATTTTTTTGTCATGCTTTTCTATGTCGCAGCCCAATTCTGTCTATTAACCGGCCTCGTTTACAAACAGTGAATTGCGCGGCTATTGACAGGGGGGGACGGCGGACGGCAAACTTTTTGTATGGACGATGCGGAAAATATCACGGAATCGAATGATTTTATCAGTGATTTTATAGCGGAAGACCTTGCAAATAGGCGTTTTAGCTATGTTCGGACTCGTTTTCCGCCGGAACCTAACGGCTGGTTGCATATAGGGCATTGCAAGGCAATGACGATTGATTTTTCGGCGGCGGAGCGGTTTGGCGGCAAATGTAACCTGCGTTTTGACGATACGAATCCCGAAAAAGAAGACATTTCTTATGTGGAAGCAATCAAACACGATGTAAAATGGCTTGGATTCGATTGGGGAAAGAATGAATTTTACGCATCCGACTACTACGAATATCTGTATGAACTGGCCGTTAAAATAATTAAAAAAGGACACGCCTACGTAGACGATCTTTCCGAAGATGAGATGCGCGAGTATCGCGGAACGGCGGTCGATAAAAGCAACATAACCGAAACGCCTCCGGGCAAAAACAGCCCGTACCGGGACCGCGGCGTTGATGAAAATCTTGACCTTTTTAAGCGGATGCGCTCCGGCGAATTTGCGGACGGCGCAAAGACGTTGCGGGCAAAAATAGATATGGCTCATCCTAATCTTGTGATGCGCGACCCGGTTATGTACCGTATACGGCGCGAAAAACACTACCGGACAGGCTCGTCGTGGTGTATATACCCGATGTACGACTTTCAGCATCCGCTTTCTGACGCGAAAGAAGGAATAACTCATTCGTTATGTTCGCTGGAGTACGAGATTCACCGGCCTTTGTATGAATGGTTTATTCGGGAAGCGGAAGTTTTTCCAAGCAGGCAGATAGAGTTTGCCCGTCTAAACATAACGCATACCGTACTATCGAAACGTTATTTGTTGCGGCTGGTACAGACAAAAACGGTATCCGGCTGGGACGATCCTCGTATGCCGACTCTTGCCGGCCTGCGCCGGCGCGGATATACGCCGGAAGCTCTCCGTAATTTCATGTCCCGCATCGGTGTCGCTAAAACGGACAGCGTTATAGACATAGCGCTTCTTGAGTTCTGTCTGCGCGAAGATCTGAATAAACGCGCCCTGCGTGTTATGGCGGTTATAAAACCGTTAAAACTTATCATTGAAAATTTGAAAGACGGCGAGGAGATACTTCTTGATGCCGTTAATAATCCTGAGGATGAGAGCGCCGGCAAACGGACGATACGGTTTACTCGTGAAATATGGATTGAACAAGATGATTTTGAAGAGATACCGCCTCCTAAATACCACAGGCTTTACCCGGGTAACAGCGTGCGCCTGCGCTACGGTTTTATCGTAAACTGCGTTGGATTTGACAAAGACGAGGCCGGAAACATCATCGCCGTCCGCGCCGTGTATGATCCGGCGACTAAGGGCGGCAACGCGGTAGACAACAGGAAGGTTAAAGGAACTATTCATTGGGTTTCGGCGGCGTACGCCCGGCCTATTGAGGTAAGGTTTTACGATTATTTGTTCACATCGGAGCGGCCTATGGATTTGCCGTCCGGCGTTGATTTTCTTGAGGGTGTAAATCCGAATTCGCTTAAGGTTATAAGCGGCGCTTTTGCGGAGCCGTGTCTGGCGCAGGCGGTTTCGCCCGTTGCTGAAGGCGGGCAGTTCTTTCAATTTGAGCGGCAGGGGTATTTTGTCCGTGATCCGGATAACGGAGCGGACGGCAGACCTGTTTTTAATAAAACGATAGGACTGCGCGATACATGGGCTAAAATTAAAGAAAAATGAGACTGTTTGTCCGCCGGGCAGCGAGGTAAAGATTGACAAAAAAAATAATTTTTCTGGACATTGACGGTACGCTTTGTGAAGACAACCATGTGCCGTTTTCCGCGAAACGCGCCTGCCGCGCGGCGCATAAAAATGGTCATATCCTTTATATTTGCACCGGCAGATCGCGTTCGCAAATCCGCCGTTCCATATTTAAGATTGGATTTGACGGCGTTATTAGTTCCGGCGGCGCTTATATCGAGACCGGCCCGACCGACGGCAGCGCCGGAGCGGAAAAATTATTGTTTGAGGCTGCTATAAAGCCGGATGTTTTACGCAGTATAGTTGATTTTTTCAACGCTCGAAAAATAGCGTATACGCTTGAGTTGGGAGAAGGGCAAATTGCGGGGCCGTACCTTAAATCATACTTTGCCGGACGTTACGCCGGAAAGCCGTGGTCAATATCCCGTTTGATAGAAGTCGTATTTATGCGGCAAATATTCAAGGATTGCATCTGGAACTGCGATAATTTATACCGCGATGATATACGGAAATTAGTTTTTTGGGAGTCCGGCGGCGTTACGTTTGATGAGGTTAAGCGTATTTTTGGGGCGGAGTTTGAAATGTTTCATCTTTCTATTCCGCTGCCGAATATGTTAGGCGGCGAGATGGGGCCGCCCGGTGTACACAAGGGTTCAGCGATTAAACGAGTCGCGGAGTTTTATGGTTTTAAGCGTGAGGATGTAATCGCTTTTGGCGACAGCGACAACGACCGTACTATGCTTGAATACGCGGGTGTCGGCATTGCTATGGGAAACGCGACTGATGAGTTAAAGAGTATAGCGGATGATGTAACCGCGGCGGTAAATAAAAACGGTATTGAACAGGCTTTCAAAAAATACAATTTGATATGAGTATGGTGATGGGGGGGGGGGGGGCTTCCCCTTGTGAAATACCGGTTATGATGAACCACCTCGCGGCACCCGCGCCTAAGGTCGAAGACCGGCGTTTGCGGCGAGGTATCTTGTAGGCGTTGACATTATTTACGTGGTTCGTTCTGTAATGAAATTATTTAACTGTGGAGGTTTGCGGCGCAAACCCGTCTAATACCATTTTTTATTTGGCGTTACCAACTCGAACCGCCCTAAAGGGCGGGGTATTAGACCCCACTGCGTATAATGTTGGCGCGGGGGCGTTGCGGGGGTGTCCCCCGCCGTGGGGGTTGCCCGCACGCCCCGGCTTCGCCGGGGCGTGCGGGCGCAGGGGGAGACTTCCCCCCTTTTATTTTATATTTCGTTGGAGAAAAAGCATGGGGCTTGTTCGCCGGCCTGATTAGTTTCCGAACAACGCTATTTTGCTATTTATAGAGGTCTTTCCAAAATGTGCGGAGCGGTCATGTTTTGGAATGTTTTGGAAAAGGCTTACATTTTTTATATAGGAGTTATGACTGAATATGGAAAAATCGAAGGTGTATTTTACGGATATGCGCTGTAAACCGATGGGTGAAGGGCTTTTGAAAAAGTTGAAGCGTCTTATTATTAAGGCCGGTATAGATAGTATTGATTTTGAAAGAAAATTTACGGCTATTAAAATTCATTTTGGCGAACCGGGCAATCTTGCCTTCTTGCGGCCAAATTTTTCAAAGGTGGTGGTTGACCATGTGAAGAGCAAGGGCGGGCTGCCGTTTATTACAGACTGTAATACGCTGTATGTCGGGCGGCGTAACAACGCCATTGTTCACATGGATGCGGCTTTTGAGAATGGTTATACGCCGTTTTCGACGGGGGCGCAGAACATCATCGCGGACGGGCTTAAAGGCACGGACGATGTGGAAGTTCCGGTTATTGGCGGAGAATACTGTAAGACCGCCCTTATTGGGCGCGCGATAATGGACGCGGATGTTCTAATTTCACTTACTCACTTTAAGGGGCATGAGTTCGCCGGTTTCGGCGGCGCAATCAAGAATGTCGGTATGGGTGGGGGCAGCCGCGCCGGAAAGATGCGGATGCACAGTGACGGCAAGCCGGAAGTGAGGGTAAAATACTGTGTCGGCTGTGAGCGCTGCGCTAAGAATTGCGCTCAGGGTGCTATATCTTACGGCGCGGACAAAAAGGCTATTATCGATCATGAAAAGTGCGTTGGCTGCGGACGTTGTATCGGAGCCTGTAACAGTAACGCGATTGTAAACCGTAATAATTCCAGCAATGTAGCGTTAAGTTGTAAGATGGCGGAGTACGCTAAGGCCGTGCTGGACGGGCGGCCTCATTTTCACATTAGTATTGTAAATCAGGTGTCGCCTTGCTGCGACTGTCATGGTGAAAATGACACCGCTATTATTCCCGATATTGGTATGTTTGCGAGTTTTGATCCGGTGGCTTTGGATAAGGCTTGTCTTGACGCGGCAAATGCGGCGCCTGTGATAGCTACAAGTGTTCTATCTGAGAGGCAGCAGACGCATGGGGACCATTTTGTCGATGTTCATCCTGAGACGCACGGCGCGGCGCAGATTAGTCATGCGGAAAAAATCGGGCTTGGTTCCAGCGAATACGAACTTATTACTATGATTTAGCGTGTGGCGGTTTTAGGCAAGGGTTTAGGCAAGGCGTTTCATGGACAAGATACTTATACTGGATTTTGGCAGTCAGACTACGGCGTTAATAGGGCGGCGTATCCGCGAGGCGGGTGTTTATGCCGAAATCGTGGCCGGGGACAGTCCGCTTGACGGCGCCGGGTCTGGCGGCAGTCCGCTTGACGGCGCGCGCGGCATTATTCTTTCGGGTTCTCCCGAATCCGTTTACGCTTCGGGTATCGCGCCGGATAAGCGTGTTTATGAATGTGGCTTGCCTCTTCTTGGTATATGTTATGGTTTGCAGCGTATGACGGCGGATTTGGGGGGGCTTGTAAGCGCTCTTCCCAAATGGGAGTATGGCGGCGTTGAGGTGCGTATCCGGTATCCGGAGGCTGTTCCGTCCCATGTAAAACCGTTTTTGGAGGCTTTTGGCGGCGTGGAATCTTTTACCGCTTGGATGAGCCACGGAGACACGTTGACAAAACTTGCGCCCGGTTTTATTGAATGTGGTACCAGCGCGTCAGGTTTTCCGGCGGTGCTGGCGCACGAGTTTAATAGCTGGTTTGGCCTGCAATTTCATCCTGAATTGACGCATACGCGCTTTGGTTCGGAGATACTTAGCGCTTTTGTATTTGGCATCTGCGGCTGCGCTAAGTCTTGGACAATGGAGGCGTATCTTGACGAGGCCGTCGATAAAATTCGCCGCCGCGTCGGGGATAATCCTGTTCTGCTTTTGATTTCCGGCGGAGTTGATTCGGCGGTTGCGGGCGCTTTGCTGCTTAGGGCGCTGGATGCGGATTCTGTGCATTTTATGTACATGGATACCGGGCTTATGCGTAAAAACGAGACTTCTCTTGTAAAAAGAAGTCTTGAACAGCTTGGCGCGCGTCATTTGCATATTGTTCATTGCGAGGATGAATTTTTTACGGCTTTATCCGGTATTTCCGCGCCTGAGGATAAGCGTAAAATTATTGGGGACTTGTTTATCACTATTCAGGAGCGCGAGCTTGCGCGTCTTGGACTTTCCGCTTCGTATTTTTTGGCGCAGGGAACTTTGTATACGGACCTTATCGAGAGTGGTAAGGGGGTGGGAAACAGCGCCCATTTGATAAAAAGCCATCATAACGTAGGTAGTCCGCTTGTTGCCGCCAAGCGGCAGGCCGGAAGGCTTATTGAACCGCTCGATGCTTTGTACAAGGACGAGGCGCGCGCTTTGGGCCGACTGCTTGGCCTTGACGAACTTATTGTCGGGCGGCATCCGTTTCCCGGTCCGGGTCTTGCCGTGCGTATTCCGGGTGAGGTAACCCGTGAAAAATGCGAAATTCTTCGTGAGGCGGACGCTGTTTTTATTAACGAACTGCGAAAACGGCGGACGGCGGACGGGTCTAAATCGTTGTACGATGACATTTGGCAGGCTTTTGTCGTGCTACTGCCGGTACGCTCCGTAGGAGTCGCCGGAGACGCGCGAAAATATGGCTGGGTGGCGGCGCTTCGTGCCGTAACCAGCGCTGACGGTATGTCCGCCGGTGTCTATCCTTTCGCTCCAAAAGATCTTATAGAAATTTCAACGTTAATAACTAATAATGTAGAGAGTATTGGCCGCGTTACTTACGATATTTCCAGCAAGCCCCCCGCCACAATTGAGTGGGAATAGGCCGCCAGCCGCTTTACTCCTTCACGTTCAGCAAGAAAAGGTCGTTGGCTAACGGGGAGGATACGCTTAAACTCGATAATCAGAATTTGGGCGCATTCCCGGCGCTTTGCGCCGGGAACCGGGCTTTTCGGGGCTATGGCCACGCCGCTACGCTCCGTGGCCGCCGCGAGGCGGCGCCCCTACAATCCCATTGCGCGAATCAAACCGCTTTCAGCGGTTTGATTTTACGGAGTTTGCGCGTAGCGCAAACTCAAGGTGTTTAAGGACTGCTTTCAGCGATTTGTTTTTACAAGATTTGCATTTGCAAACCAGCGCTGCGGGGTGTTAAAGTATTTTTTTTCAATACGTCCGGCGATTTTCAGCTTTCGTGAGCCTCCTATTTGCTGATAAGAACGGAAATTTAATTGCAATTTGTACAAAATCGCTATATGATTGAATCATGGTTAAAGAAAATATGCGGGAACCTCAGATGGGTCTCACCTTTGAAAAAGTATGGGCAATGTTTCAGGAAACAGACCGCAAAATGCAAGAAACTGATCGTATAGTTCAGGAAACAGCTCGTCAAATAAAAGAAATATCCAAAGAAACAGACCGCAAAATCGGCAAACTGAGCGACAGGCTCGGCGATCTGGTTGAACACATCATTGCCCCCAACCTGTTGGAAAAATTTAATAAACTGGGTTTCAGTTTTGGGAAGATTTCCTCCAACGTGTGCTATAAGCGTCCCGGTGGAGAGTTCATTGCTGAAGTTGATGTATTGCTGGAAGACGGTGACACTGTTTTGGCTGTGGAGGTAAAATCAAAATTAAGTTCCGCCGATGTGCGCGAGCATACGGCGCGAATGAGAAAACTGCGTGATTATGCCGATGAACACGGAGACGCAAGACACTTTATCGGCGCGGTAGCCGGAGCGATTATACCGGAAGGTGTAAAACCTTTTGCCTATAAAAGCGGTTTTTATGTAATTGAACAGTCAGGAGATACTATAAAAATAGAAGTCCCTCATGACTTTGTGCCTAAAAAATGGTAATGCCCGTATATTAACTCTGCTAACATTAGCCGCCCGCAGTCTCAAGCGCCCCGCCACAATCGAGTGGGAATAGGCCGCCGATAGCTTTCACTTCCTGCCTTTTAGCAGGAAACGGGCTTTAATATCCATAACTCCCTACGCAAGTGCTTAAGCGCTTGCGACACGCGCCCCCCCTGTCTGCACCCTGATAGAAAGGCTTTGCCTTTCTATCAGGCTTCCGCCACCCCCCGGCCGGACACTATACGGCAGATAATTTTTTAATCAGCGGACTTGTTCAACAACCCGGTTAGAGTTGTTTCCCAAATCTTGCAAAATACTCCGCATTTTACGGTTTTTAGCGCTTGTTGTTCAGAAATTCGTCCTCGACAATGCGGAAATTCACCGGTATACTATGATCAATTCAGGAGTTCTAATGGATATAAAAAGGTTTCTTATTTTAGCCTGTTTTACGTTTGTTTTTTTGAGCTGTGATGATCCGGTTCTTGTTCCTTCGAGCAACGACAATACTGAGGAAATTGTAGAATAAACGGATGATCGGCAGTGGAACTTTTTATGGTCATCTTCGCTGACCGTTTAAGCGCTTATGTGGACAAAGTCATTGACGATTACAGTAGCATAACGCCTGCGGAAGCTCAAATGCTTAGCCAAAATATAGGTCTAAAGGCAAATCAAAGATATGCCTACACGCGGTCTGCCGCCCCGGTACTGTTAACAAAAAAAGGCACGGACTTTCTGCCGTTGCTTGAAACAACATGGGATCAAGGGAAAGGCTACAATACAACGGCGTATCACCGGGCGGATGTCTTTGAATGGTTTCCTCAAACGAACACGCAGATAAGTTACTCTGGCCACGCATGGGTTATTGACGACTATCATGTTAGCCATGAATCTTTTATTTCCGGCGGGAAATTGTTTCAGCGGGCGGTGTGTATGGTTCATTGCAACCTTGGATGAGGCGGATGGAAGAATGGCTGGTATGCTGACGGATTGTTTGATACAAGGAACGAAACTGAAATTGATGATACGCCGCGTTCAGCGATTCCGGGCGTTTTGCGTTCAAGCACAGTGGGAGACGACTATATTTTTAAGTATTATATGAGAATAATCCCCTTCTTAAAAAAAACTAAAAGCTCTTAAATTGTGAAAGGAGTCGTATATGAAATTTGTCAATTATGTTGTTTTAATATGCGCCTGCGTTTTATTGTCCTCGTGCTTGACCGATATTGAAGCCGATGTGGTTGAATTTGACCAGGAACAGTTTGACCGGGAACGCGCGGCGTGGAACGCGGCAAATGTAAAAGATTACAGTTTTAACTTATATGTCACAGGTTATGGCATGTCTTCAATAATCCGTTTTGTCGTAAAGAACGGCGCGTTTAAGGAACGGGAAATCGTAAAATCGGGGAAATTTGAGAATATTGATGCCGGATTTACTACGATACCGGCATTCTATGACAAGATAGAGCGAACCGTTCAAGATGCCCGGAAAAAATATGAGGGCAGAAACCCTAATGATATACGTTTCCTAATAGATGTTGTTTACAATACGGAAAATCATTTTCCTGTATCAATGCGGAATTCCGAATTGGACTTTAATAGTACCGGCCTACTGCTTGCCGATACAATAACTTGCTCTATCAAAGATTTTAAGCGTGGGAATTGACGCTGTTAGGTAACGGAGTCAACGATTTTCTGAAAACCATTTGCCAAACCAAAAGCATGGACGGCGCAGGCGCATATGCTGTTTATAGGGATTGATTTACACACGAATTGATTTACCTGCTGTCGAAAAACAGGAATACCATTATGGGCGGTAGGTCGAAAAACATGAGATGAAGACGGCTAAATACCGGCGTTTTTAGAAAAACAAAAAGTCATGAAATGTTGAAAAAACCGCGTGACTTTTATCATAGACGCGCAAGCGATTGTAGGGGTTGCGAAGCAAGACACGCCGCCCCCGCAGGGGGCACCCCCTGCGGGGGCGGCGTGGCCGGAGCGCGAAAGCGCGGAGCCCCGAAAAGCGCGGTTTTTGCCTGACGCAGGCGCGCCTGCGTCAGGTGAAAATGCGCCCAAATTTGATCGCCTGAATTTAAGCATAGATATTGTAAGTCAACGCCTTTTTCACTTTGAACGCGGGGCGGGAAACCTGCCGGCGGCCTTGCGGACGGCTTGTCGTACAAGTCAAATACAGGGATATTAGTTATATGAACAGCTTGTATACAAAGCCGGAAGATATTGAACGGCGGAGTTTTGAGATTATTGGCAGGGAACTTGCGGAGCGCGGAAATTATCGCGTGAGACAGCCCCTTGAAGATGCCGTTATAAAGCGTGTCATTCATACGACCGCCGATTTTGATTTTGACGACAACATTGTATTTACGTATAATGCGGCTCAAGCGGCGTTTGATTTTCTGCGTTCCGGCATAGATATAGTTACCGATACAATGATGGCGTTGACCGGTATAAACAAGAAAGTTTTAGCGAAGGCCGGCGGCGGCTCCGTTCACTGTTTTATGGCCGATGACGATGTGGCGGAGACGGCAAAGCGGAACGGCACAACACGCGCCGCCGCTTCCGTAGACAAAGCGGCGGCGGCGGGTAAACCTCTGCTGTTTGCGGTTGGCAATGCGCCTACCGCGCTTGTTCGTATACATGAATTGCTTAACGAAAAAAAACTGGACGCGAAACTTGTTATCGCGGCTCCCGTTGGTTTTGTTAATGTCGTCGAGGCTAAAGAATTATTTTTAGATGCGGGAATTCCATGTATAATAGCGCGCGGCAGAAAAGGCGGCAGCGCCGTAGCCGCGGCTATTGTGAATGCCCTGCTATATTTTAATCCGGCGGATGTTTAACGAAACTGATGTATGTTAAACCGCAATGATAATGTCCTCCTGTAAACGCAATATAAATGTTCTGTTTGGTAGAATAGCGGCAGGAGGCGGAGATGGCCGGGAGACTACAGATTGGACAAAAAAATTATTACATGGAAAAGTGACGGAACTGGTAAAGCGGGGGCAGTTGACGATTCGGGCGGCGGCACAGCGCCTATGTTAGAACCCGTGTTCAATACGGCGCGGCGGTAGAACGGCCAAACCGTGTCATGCGGCGGAAAATCCTTTGGAAGCAAACGCCTTTGGCATCCGGTTTTAACCGGATACAATACGGCGTTTGTCAAATCTCGCCGGAATGTTTGACAAGATGCCGCAACGTCCTGCGCTGGTAAGCGCCGCTATCTGTTTTGCGATAACGGGGTATATCGGTGAAAAAATCTCAGAGGCAATACGGTCGAATTCCAGCGCCGCTGTTTCATCCCAAACAACGGCATCCGTTTTGCGGTTGTTATCATTGCCAGTCATTTTTTTACTCTCTTTACTATTGTTACTCCAATGGAATACACAGTCTTTTTTCGTATTCGGGAATATCGACGATGCGGTTTTCTATGCGGTAAAGGTTGTGAATCGCCTGCTCGGTAACGATGTCGCGGCCTTTTCCCTCACGATGTGATCCGTCCGGGTAGAGCAGCAGCACGTTACAGCCGGGGAGAAAACTGTGGTCCGGAAAGTGCGTCGTCATCACAACGGTTTTGCGCAGGGTCTTTACCAAATTACCGATATGCGCGATGACCCGTGCCTGATTGCCAAAATCAAGGTTTGAAACCGGTTCGTCAAGCAGCATACGGGTAAGATGGGGTATCACGAGCCCGACCCAGCCTATCATGCCGCTGATTGAAACCGAAAACGAGGTTAGCACCGTCGCGGCGACCATGATGAGCGCACGGGGGAGGCGTGTGTTCACTCCGAGTGTTTTCGCCTCTTCCGATTTTCGTCCCCGGCAGCCATGTTAGGAATACGGCGCCCAGCCCAATGAGAAACGCGGTTGCTTTGACGGCGGGCAGGGAAAATGAAAAGAGGATGCCGAGCGCCGCGCCGAAACCCGCCCCCGCCGAGGCTCCAAGCAGATCCGGAGAAATCAGCGGGTTTCTGAACATTCCCTGAAACGCCGCGCCGGAAACGGAAAGACTGCTTCCCGCCATCAGCGCGGTAAATATACGGGGCAGCCTTACCTGAAAGATGATTTGCTCGACAATCGGCGGGACTGTCCGGCCAAACAGAGCGCCCGGCACATCGGACAGCGGGATATAATAACGGCCCACCATCAATGAAAGAGCGCGCTGCCGGACGAATATATAGCGCAAGGTATTGATACGCTCACCAGTCTTGACGCTTCGTCTGTTTTGATACTTCCGTTTATCCCCTTTCCCTACACCGGTATGGCGGATAGGATGCCGGCAAATCCGCTGAGACGGGCAAGGGCGATGGCCGCCGCGACACTTGCTCTGCCCAAAACCGGTATACGGCGAGACGAAAACCCCATTCCAACGGATGTTGGAATGGGGTTCTAGGACAGGAAACAGAGGCTTCAAAAACTCTATTCTTCTTCAAATTTTGAAGCGAAAAGACGCAAAAGACGGTCGGCTGCCTCGTGCTCGTCTTCTCCTTCCGCAATAATTTTTATTTCACTGTTGTATACCGCGCCCAACGTGATAATGCCAAGTATAGATTTTGCGTTGATCCGGTTTGAATCTTGTTCAAAATATATTGACGACTTAAAATCTTTTGTAAGCCCTACTATCAGTGAGGCCGGACGTGCGTGTATACCGGCTCTGTTTACAACTTTTATAATTTTTTCCACCATATTTTTTATCTCCAGCACATATATTAAATATAAAAATGGACAGCTTAAAAAATGCTTCACCGCTCAAAACGCGACGGTTACCGCTAGAACATTCATTCGCAAAGGAATCCCCCCCCCCCCCTCTGCCCGCTTCCTTTAGGGTGGGGCCGTTCATTAGAAAACCGTCCGGAACTTTGAGGCTTCCTAAGAATTTTCCATTATGTTATATTGTTTTGTCCGAAATATACGGAACTTGCCTTCTCGCTCTCTATCCACTTAAGAATATTACGTTCAAACTCTTTTCCAGCGTTATAACCCATATTTTTAAGTCTTTCATTCATAACCGCGGTTTCTATAACTATACAACAGTTACGGCCCGGCTTTACAGGTATAACAAGCTTATGAACGCTTACTCCAAGTATGTCCGCATACTCATCTTTGCTGCCAAGCCTGTCATAATTTTTTTGAGGATCCCAGTCTTCAAGCTCCACTACAAGCTCTATCTGTTTACGGTCGCGTATCGCGCCTACGCCGAAAATATGCGTAATGTTGATAACGCCCACTCCGCGAATTTCCATGTGATGCCCGATTATTTTATTTGCTCCGGTTCCTATAAGAACGTTGCCGTTTATACAGTGAATCTTTACAGCGTCATCCGCTACAAGACGGTGCCCCGATTTAATAAGTTCAAGCGCTATTTCGCTTTTTCCAACGCCCGATTCCCCTAAAAGAAGAACCCCAACGCCGAATACTTCAATTAAAACTCCGTGTATAGTTTTTTGCGGCGCAAATATAGTTGAAAGTATACGCAGAACGCGCACTATAAATTCAGTTGTATTAAGAGTGGTTATAAGTACGGGGCATCCGGCGCGCTCCGCCTCCTCAATAAAAAAAGGCTCCGGCTCAAGATTACAAGTAAAAACACAGCAAGGTATTTTATAATTAAAAAGTCTGTTCACAAAGGCGGTATTAATATTATTTTCCGCCCCTATTCTTTTTAAATACTCAACCTCCCCCCGCCCAAAAATTTGAATTCTGTTATTGGCAAAAACGTCAAAAAAACCAGATAAAGCAAGTCCCGGCCTGTTTACTTCCGGCACATTGATTATATGTGATAAACCTTTACGCCCGCAAAAGCATCTTAAATCCAGCGAGTCATGTTCCTTTAGATTTAGTCCAATCAGGTCAAGGACTGTGAATTTGTTTTCAGACATTATTTTTATAGTTTATATGCTTATTTTCTTGCTTGCAAGGTATTTTTTTGTTCGTTCTCAATAGTGATTCCGATTTCGGGAAAAATTCAAGGGCTTATATGGTTTTAACATAGTATCAGCAACGCTTTTTCATTTTGAGGACATTTTTGCCTGTCGCGGGCGCGTCTGCGGGACGAAGCGAAATGCTTCGTTGAATTTTCCCGAAATCGCTTGTAGCGTAGCTGAACTTTTATTCGTAGTGGGGTCTAATACCCCGACCTTTAGGGCGGTTCGAGTTGGCAACGCCAAATAAAAAATGGTATTAGACGGGTTTGCGCCGCAAACCTCCACAGTTAAATAATTTCCTTACCCGATCGAACCACGTAAATAATGTCAACGCCTACAAGATACCTCG
>JAITDS010000162.1 GCA_031282435.1 Spirochaetaceae bacterium | reverse complement strand
AAACATTGTATACTTGATTTTGAGTATCTGTTAGCCGAAAACAGACGCTCACCGGTGAGCGTGGATTCTACAATAAAGGCAAAGGCTGTGGCCGCCCTGTTTCCGTTTCTCGACTTGGTTGATTCCGAAGTTGAACGGGAAGCCTGTTTCAGGCGGATAGCCGAAGTCTTTGAGACAGGCGCTCAGTCAGTTTTGAATGATTATAAAGTTTGGCATGAAGGCGGAACCGGCATACGGGAAAACATGGAAACATCTTCGCGGCGTTCGATAAACATGAGTGACGAACTTTATCTGCTGACCGCGGTCGCGGTAAACTGCGGCGAAAATCCTTCGTTGTTTGCCAAACTACGAGCCGAAATTCCTATCGGGGAATTGGAAGATCCTTATGCTAAAGAGCTTTACGTAACGCTTGAGGAGTGCGTCCGCGCTGGTAATATGAATTTTGAGGCCCTGATAAACGGTATTGAAACTGTTGAACTCAAACAATTCATCGTGGAAAAGGCCGCAACGCGGGAGTTTTCCGAAAAACCGCTGGATATAGTCGCCGGCAGCATAAAAAAAGTACGGGCGGAACGCCTGGCGCGTAAACGAAACGCGCTCGTTGTTAAGATGCGCTCCACCAAAAATGACGGATCGGACGACGGATTGTCCCTAGAGGATTTAATCCATGAAAAAATGTTCATCGATACGGAACTGCAGCATTTAAAGGGGGTTTATAAATGATAGAAGAACCACAGCCTGTTAAAAAAGATCACGTTTATATCCTGAATGAAGTACCGGCGGGCTTCGGGATTGAAAACCCTGACGGCGCGGAAGAAGACAGGCAGACCGATCCGTTGCTGAAAAAATTGATTGAGTACGCGCGGCTAAAAAATAACCGTATTACGCATGACGATATGGAAGAATTCCTGCCGGAGAATATCATCAACAGCGCCGAAAAAATGGAACATATTTTTTCAGTTTTAGAGACGCTCAACATAGAACTGGAACGTGAAGAAAGCGGCGATGAAGATGAGGTCCTCAAAGACTTAATAAAAAGTGCTTCGCTGGAAAAGAAAAATTTACGCCGCGCAAACGACAAAGAAACCCCCATTGATGATCCCGTCCGGCTCTACCTTAAAGAGATCGGAAAAGTGCATCTCCTTAACGGAGACCAGGAAAAAGAGCTTTCCAGAAAGATGGAAGAGGGCGGCAACATCATAAAGGACGTCATAAAACGTTCCGGCATGATCCTTACCGAGTGTCATCGCATAGCGCAGAAGGCTTTTTCAAAAAAAGAGGCGAAAGACCTGCACGAAAAAACCAAAAAAGAAATAACCGAATATATGACGGAACGCCGCCGCCTTTACAACTTTTATAAAGAAAGCCTGCGCGCCGTGGATGCCGATCTAAAAAAATACATTGAAGCCAAACGAAAATTAATAACGAGGGGCGTACGCGGAAATGATATTTTTGAAGACGCGGATATAACAAAACTGAGGACGGAACTGCTTGCCATAATAAAAGATATAGAGATCCATCCCGAAGAAATAAACGCCTTCTCGGACAAATTTGTTCAGGCGGCAAAAAAGATCAAACGCTTCCGCAAAGAGCAGGAACGTATTGAAAAACGGCTCCAGGTCGCTTCAATGAAGGAACTGCGCGTGCTGGGACGCGGCCTCACGATAAAAGAGGAACGGGAACGCCTTGAAAACGAACTGAGGCTAAGCTCGGATGAAATAAAAGAAAAGATACAGCATATTCAACAGACACAGAAACGGCTTGAACAACTGGAAGACGAATTTGAAGAGTCCTGCGATAACATAAACCTTATGGCGCGTGAGATTAATTACGGGCGCAAGATGCTGAAAGACGCAAAGGACAAGCTGATAACGGCAAACCTGCGCCTCGTCGTTTCGATCGCGAAAAAATATACGAACAGAGGACTTCATTTTTTTGACCTCGTGCAGGAAGGAAACATCGGCCTTATCAAAGCGGTCGAAAAGTTTGAATATCAGAAAGGCTTTAAGTTTTCAACGTACGCGACATGGTGGATAAGGCAGGCCATAACACGTTCCATCTCGGACCAGGCCCGCACGATCCGCGTGCCGGTACACATGATAGAACAGATAAACAAGGTAAGCCGCGAATCCCGCCAGCTCCTGCAGGCGCTGGGACGGGAGCCTTCCGATGATGAGATCGCCGAAAAGCTGGGGTGGACCGCGACCCGCGTAAAAACGGTGAAAAGTGTGGCCCGCGAGCCTATATCGCTTGAAACCCCGATTGGCGAGGAAGAGGACTCGCTTTTGGGCGACTTTATCGAGGACAAGGAGGGCGAGAATCCGGCCAGCAAAACCGCGTTTACGCTGCTTCAGGAACGGCTTTTCGGCGTACTGGCCACGCTGCCAAAGCGTGAACAGGAAGTGCTTAAAATGCGCTTCGGACTGGACGACGGCTATTCGCTGACGCTGGAAGAGGTCGGCCTTTATTTCAACGTTACCCGCGAGCGTATCAGGCAGATAGAGGCAAAGGCACTGCGCAGACTCCGCCATCCTGTACGAAGCAGGAAACTTAAGGATTATCTTGACCACTAACAGCCTGTTGCGCTTGTAGGTTTATGGGCCGCTGTTAACCTTCGGGTTCAATGCGGTTTGCAAGGTAAAAGCGCCTATAGACGGCGCCTAACCGGCGATTTTTGAAGGTTTTATGCGCGAAGCGCAACAAACCGCCGGTAGACAGTCAGTGTTTAAAATGTGGGTGTTTCCTAATAGAGAGGCAGGTCTGGACAGGAGAGCCGCGCAAGGGATAGGAGCGGTATGAAAATGCGCAGCGTTTTCATAAGAGCGGATAGCCCGACCCCGCGCTTGCGCGGGGATGCGCCCAAAACCCACAGGTTTAATAGTATCTGTCTGCTATCAGCCTGTTGTGCCGGCCGGTTTTTGCGCCCTTTGGCAAAAAGACGTGAAAACACGGCTGAAACGGTTCCTTCGGGCGCGAGCCGTGTGTTAAGTGAACGCCGGACGCGCCCAATCTTATATTTTTGGAGAGAGTGTGATGACAACGGAAGAAATTTTTGAAAAACTGCGGCTGTTACAGGATATGCTCGCGAAAAAGATTGACTTGGAACGTCAAATAAACGACATTCCAAAGATGCTTGTAACGCAGGAAGAACTGCTTCAGCGCCTGAAAAAAGAATATATCGAAAAGGATCAGGAACTTAGCGCGGCGAAGATCGCGGACGGCGAGTTGAAAAATCTATTGTTCGAGGCGGAAAGCACCCGTGAGAAGGCGGAAAAACACATGGACGCGATAAGCACCCAGCGCGAATATGAAAACCTTGACAAAGAAATACACGACGCCTCCGAAAAAGAGTCGCAGTACCGCAGGGAAATAAAGCATAAAGAGCAAAAAATACGCGAACTTGACGGCGAGATGGCGCAGAAAAAAGAACTGATAGACCAGCAGGAGGTGGAACTGGCCCAGTCAAAGGAACGTATCGAATCGGAACTGGCGGAACGGAAAAACCTTTTGGCGGAACTGGAATCAACAGAAAAAGAGCTTACAAAAGATATGGACGAGGAACTGTTGTTTAAGTTTGAGCGCATCGTCAAGAAAAAGGGTGGAAACGGGATTGTAAGCATTAAAGGCGGCGTATGTTCAAGCTGCCACATGATTCTGCCGGTGCAGTTCGCGGCCACAGTCCGCGGCGGAAAGGAAATAGTCGCCTGCCCGTACTGCTCGAGTATCCTGTTCTATGAAGAAACCCCGGACGGCGAGGAAAATTATTTTGATGAAGAGGCGGCGGGCAGCCTGTCCGACCTTGAAGATCTGGAAGAAGACGAAGAGATAGATGAAGAGTACGATGACGAAGAAGAAAAACTGATGGACTAGGAGGATTAACGAGGATTTAAGAAAGGATAATTTTAAGCGATGAACCGCCGCCGCGGTACTACGGCGCACGCGGCGTAAACGCCCAAACGCCGTAATACTGAGGAAAGTCCGGGCTCCGCAGGGCATGACGCCGGTTAACGGC